>JAQVGF010000070.1:4000-9842 GCA_028696875.1 Dysgonamonadaceae bacterium | reverse complement strand
CTTATAATTCAATTTCCATCTTTGCCCTTAATCCCATTTATCTTTCGATAAATGAGTTTTCACTTGACAATAAAACTAAGCTGAAATCATATCGCTCTAAAGCAAAAAAACTGAATGCACTTACCGAAATTGATTACGAACAAGTTTTTGAACTCAAATATGCATTTTTGAGAGACTTGTTTGTTGAAGAAGGAGAAGCTGTGATGCAATCGACAGAGTACATCAACTTTTACGAAAAAAACAGAGAGTGGTTATTTCCTTACATCTGTTTTTGTTACCTACGCGATACATTCAAAACCGCTCATTTTAAAGAGTGGGAGGCCTATTCCACTTATCAACCTGAAGTGCTCAGAAAACTACTTAGAACAAATCCTCACGCACTCAATGAGACCAATTTTTACGCTTACCTGCAGTTTTTGGCACATCGTCAACTTATAAAGATGAGCGAGTATGCACATGAAAAAGGAGTCGCCTTGAAAGGCGATATACCAATTGGAATCAATCGGAATAGTGTGGAGGCTTGGACAGAACCTCATTTGTTTAACATGCAAATGCAAGCGGGTGCTCCGCCCGATGATTTTTCTGCAAACGGACAAAACTGGGGTTTTCCTACTTACAATTGGGACGAAATGGAACGCAACGATTTTGCGTGGTGGAAAAAGCGTTTCAATAAAATGGCCGATTATTTCGATGCCTATCGCATTGATCATATTCTGGGATTTTTTCGGATTTGGGAAATACCTTTATCTTACACCGATGGTATTATGGGACACTTTAGCCCTGCACTACCGTTTTCGAAAGAGGAGCTTTACGAACGACACTTCCCTTTTGATGAAGAGAGGATGGCAAAGCCTTATATTCATGAAAACATGCTGCCGCAGTTTTTTGGTGAGTTTGCAAATGACGCAAGAACTGATTATTTGGATGAACACTCGTGGCAGCGTTTCCAACTAAAACCTGTTTGCGATACGCAACAAAAAATAAACCAACTTTTTGCCGGAAAAGATGACCATAAGAGCCTGACTCTTCGCAGAGGGTTATACGGATTATGTACGGAAGTATTATTCGTTAAAGATCCTTACCAACAAAATTATTTTCATCCACGGATTTCCGCACAATACACTGTTTCGTATGCTCATTTAGATGATCATGTGAAAGAACATTATAATCATATTTATGATGATTTTTTCTACAGGCGCCATAATCAATTTTGGTATGATCAGGCAATGGCAAAATTGCCTCAATTAATATCAGCAACATCAATGATGGTATGTGGGGAAGATTTGGGAATGGTGCCAGATTGTGTGAATTGGGTCATGAGTGAACTGCGCATTTTGAGTCTTGAAATACAGCGGATGCCAAAAGAAACCAACGTTCTTTTTTCAAACTTGAATCAGTTACCTTATTTATCGGTTAATACCACGTCCACGCATGATATGTCACCCATAAGAAGTTGGTGGGAAGAAAACAGGGAAAATACACAGTATTACTATAACAACATATTGGGTCATTGGGGCGACGCTCCTGAAGAGTGTACTCCCGAAATATGCGAACAAATTGTACGATTGCATCTCTCTTCAAACTCCATGTGGTCGGTGGTGCCGTGGCAAGACTGGATGTCTATTGATGGTACATTAAGAAGAGATAATCCTCATGAAGAGCGCATCAATGTACCTGCCAATAGTGAGCATTATTGGCGATACCGGATGCATATTTCGCTCGAAAATCTTTTAAAAGAGACATCGTTTAATGAACGAATAAAAAATATGAATCGATGATTACTGTTCCCTCGGGGTGCGATTTTAAGTTGCACCCCGAGTTATTCTATTGAGATAGTTTGCGGACTTTTTTTTTGTTCGTTCAAGAAAAAACAATATCTTTGAGAAAATATTTGTGACTCTATAATTAGGCTTAAAAACATGGACGCACTAAAAATTCCCACACAAAATATCTCCAACTACGAGACTATTTTTGATAAAGTAAAACTTCTCAATGAAGCCGGTTTGCACTTGGCTATTGATAAAGTAAACTGGCCCAATGACTTCCCAAAGTTATTACCGGTTACGGTACACATTGCTCACGATAATCAAAAGCTTTACCTCTATTATCAGGTAGAAGGCGAGCAATTGCGTGCAGCCAACACCAAAGATTTTGGGTCGGTGTGGGAAGATAGTTGTGTGGAATTCTTTGTTCAGCGCAAAGGGGAAAAATCGTACCGAAACTTTGAATTCAATGTTCTTGGAGTTTTGCTTGCCGCAAAACATGAAGACAGAGAAACTGCCGAAAAACTTTCGGAAAAACTAATGTCATCTATCCAAAGGTTTACAACCATAAAACATCATTATCAAGCAGAGTTTCAATTGAGCGACTGGACATTGTATGCAGAAATTCCTAAAGAAGCATTCGGTTTTTTATCCGATGAAAAACTTTCGGGACAAACCATTGGCGCAAATTTTTATAAATGTGGAGACGAAACATCCGAACCGCATTTTATTAGTTGGAATCCAATTGGTACAATAAAACCGGATTTTCATGTTCCACAATACTTTGGAGAACTTACGTTTGAGTAATTTCTTTAAAATTATCCATCTACAGGTAATAAATAAATTCATCTAAATATAACAAACAAAAAATAACGATGCAAAACAGCGATAAGTTGAAGGAAGTAGTATTTCAGTTTATAGACAAAAACGATAATACGGAAGTAAAGCCATTAGGAGCAGGCCATATTAATGACTCTTTTAAAGTGAAAAGTGGGGACAAAGAATATGTCTTGCAGCGCATAAATCACTCTGTTTTTAAGAATGTTCCAGAGCTTCAAAACAATATTTTGCGTGTAACTACACACATTCGCAAAAAACTGGAAGATAAAAACGTATCGGATATCGATCGTAAGGTGCTCACTTTTATTCCTGCACACGACGATAAGCTGTTTTATGAAGATGAAGATGGAAATTATTGGCGAATGATGCATTTCATTAGCGACAGCAAAAGCTACGATTCAATCAATCCGAAACTTGCTTACAGAGCCGGTCTGGCATTTGGCGAGTTTCAAAAAATGTTGGTGGACTTACCCGGGGAACAGTTATTTGAAACCATCCCAAATTTCCACAACATGGAGTTTCGTTTAGACCAATTTAGAGCTTCTGTAAGAAGCAATCTTGCAGGCAGATTGATGGAAGTGAACAATTTGGTGAAAGAAATTGAAGCACGTGCCGAGGAGATGACGAAGCCCGAAAGACTGCATCGCGAAGGGAAACTTCCCAAACGAACCAATCACTGCGATACAAAGGTAAACAATATTTTATTCGACAAAAACGATGAGGTATTGTGTGTGGTGGATCTGGATACCGTTATGCCGGGTTACGTCTTGTCGGACTTTGGTGATTTCATGCGCACCGGAGCTAACACCGGTAAGGAGGACGATACCAATTTGGATAATGTCTCCATCGATTTAGATATATTTGAAGGATACACCAAAGGATATTTGCAAAATGCTGCTTCGTTTCTTACCGATGTTGAAATAGAAAACCTTGCATTTGGTGCAAAATTGCTTACTTATATGCAAACCGTTCGTTTTTTGACAGATTATTTAGATGGCGACACTTACTACAAAATTAAGAGTGGTAAGCATAACTTGGAGCGTACGTTAGCTCAATTTAAACTATTGCAAAGCATGGAAGAAAACTTTGATAAAATGCAACAAATAGTTTTGGAAGCTGCAGCAGAAAACAAAACACCATCCGAAAAGTAATTAGCAAGCAAACTGTTGTTTGTAAATAAATAATTTAAAAACCAAAGCCTGTAAAGAAAAAAACAGTATCTTTGCGGCGCTTTATCATAAATTAGAGTCGTGGGAAAATTTAGTCCGTTTAAAATCGATTTAAAGAACCTTCCTGAAGGTACCAATACTTACTCGTACGAGTTAGATCGGAAATTCTTCGATGCTATTGACCACGAGGATGTTAGAAAGGGTAAAGTAGAAGTAGAACTTACCGTTAAGAGAACAAATGGAGCGTTCGAATTTAATTTCCATTTAAATGGAACAGTACAAATTCCGTGCGACAGGTGTTTAGACGAAATGGATCAGGAGATTGAAACAAACAATCGATTGATAGTTAAACTGGGTGATGAATATTTGGAAGAAACCGACGAAATGATTACTATCCCGATTGAGGAAAGTGAAATAAACATCGCCTGGTTTTTGTACGAATTTATTGTGCTTAACATACCTATAAGGCATGTTCATATTCCGGGTAAGTGCAATAAAGTGATGACAAAAAAATATCGTAAACATCAGGCAGTTAGTACTTCTGATGATAGCGATGATGACGAAGATCCGGTAGATGAGTTTGACAATGAAGATATCGACGACGATATTGATGTAACAGACGATTCAACTCAGGAGACTGATCCTCGTTGGGACGAATTAAAGAAGTTGATATAGAGAACAATAAACATTGAATATAACAGAATAAAAATAAGAATTAAAAATGGCACATCCAAAAAAAAGAACGTCAAAACAAAGACAACGCAAAAGAAGAACTCACCATAAAGCAGAAATGCCGACACTAACAATGTGTGGAAATTGTGGTGCATGGCACGTATATCACACTGTGTGTAATGAATGTGGTTATTACAGAGGTAAGTTAGCAATTGAAAAAGAACTGGTGTAGAAACATTTATACATTCATCTTTTTAAACATAAATAACCCTGGAAAACAATTTATTTTATTTTTCAGGGATTTTTTTTCTAAGACCACTTCGGTTTATTTAAAACGGGGGATACGAG
Source organism: Dysgonamonadaceae bacterium (assembly GCA_028696875.1). Taxonomy (GTDB): domain Bacteria; phylum Bacteroidota; class Bacteroidia; order Bacteroidales; family Dysgonomonadaceae; genus UBA2632. The sequence continues at coordinate 5,050 of JAQVGF010000070.1, read as the reverse complement.
AGGAATGATTAATTATTAGGTAGCTGATATTTGTTTTTTTATTCCTAACTTTGCTCGGTAGAGCAACTTAATTTCTAAAAGAGAAACGCAAAATGGAAGAAAAAAAACATCGATCCGGGTTTGTTAATATTGTAGGCAATCCCAATGTGGGTAAGTCCACGCTTATGAATTTGTTAGTGGGAGAGAAAATATCCATTATCACTTCAAAAGCGCAAACTACGCGCCATCGAATTATGGGCATTGTCAATACGCCCGAATATCAAATTGTTTATTCGGATACGCCCGGTGTATTAAGACCCAACTACAAACTGCAGGAGCAAATGCTCAACTTCTCTTTGTCGGCGTTGCAAGATGCAGATGTGTTGCTTTATATGACCGATGTTGTAGAGAAGTTTGATAAAAACAGCGATTTTATTGCTAAGGTTGAAAAACTGGATCTTCCCGTTTTGTTGTTGATAAACAAAATTGACCTTTCAACCCAAGAGAAGTTAGAAGAGTTGGTGATGGATTGGAATTTAATTTTACCCAAGGCAGAAATTTATCCTATTTCGGCACTCAATAATTTTAGTGTAGATTTAATAAAGAGACGCATTATTGATTTGTTGCCCGAGTCGCCTCCTTTTTTCGAAAAGGATGCCTTGACGGATAAACCGGCACGTTTTTTTGTTGCTGAAATAATTCGTGAAAAAGCTTTGCTTTACTACCAAAAGGAAATTCCATACTCCATTGAAGTGGTTGTGGAAGAGTTCAAAGAAGAATCGAAACTTATTCGAATTCGTGCACTCATAATGGTGGAACGCGACTCCCAGAAAGGGATTATCATTGGTCACCAAGGCAAAGCCTTGAAAAAACTGGGAACGATGGCTCGCAGAGACATTGAAAAGTTTTTTGATAAAAAGGTTTTTATTGAGATATATGTAAAGGTGGAAAAAGATTGGCGCAATCGCGATAATATTTTGCGTGCGTATGGGTATAGGGTTGATTAATTACGAATTACGAATTACGAATTACGAGTTGCTTAATCACTGTTCACTTTTCACTGATTACTGA
>JAQVGF010000070.1:0-3900 GCA_028696875.1 Dysgonamonadaceae bacterium | reverse complement strand
GATTACTGACCGCTGACAAAAAAAAGTGAAACAACAAAAAGTTTAATGCCTTGTGGCAGGAAACTTAAATCAAAAACAGATTATGAATAATTTAGTAGCAATAGTTGGACGGCCCAACGTAGGGAAATCCACATTGTTTAACAGACTTACTCAAAGTCGTCAAGCTATAGTAACGGATATTCCCGGAACAACGCGCGACAGGCTTTACGGAAAAGTAACGTGGAACGGTCAAGAATTTTCATTGATCGATACGGGTGGTTGGGTTATTAACTCTGATGATGTACTGGAGGAAGAAATTAACAAACAAGTTACAATTGCCATTGAAGAGGCAGATATCATCCTTTTGGTTGTAGACGTTATGAACGGATTGACAGATTTAGATGAGGTTGCCGCACATATGCTCAGACGTTCCAACAAAGAGGTTATTGTTGTAGCCAACAAAGCTGATAATTTTAATATTGGACACCAGTCTGCAGAGTTCTATTCCCTTGGGTTGGGAGATCCTTATAATGTCTCTTCCATTAATGGCGCCGGAACCGGCGATCTTTTAGACCATGTTGTATCTAAACTTAAGCGAGACAAAGAGGAAGAAGTCTTGGCAGATATTCCTAAGTTTGCAGTAGTTGGTCGTCCCAATTCGGGTAAATCATCGTTGGTGAACTCACTACTTGACGAAGATAGAAATATCGTAACCGATATTCCAGGAACTACGCGCGATTCCATTCATACTCGTTACACCAAGTTCGGCATGGATTTTTATCTTATCGATACAGCCGGTATTAGAAAAAAGGGAAAGGTATCCGAAGATTTAGAGTATTTTTCGGTCATTCGATCCATTCGTGTAATTGAGGAAGCCGATGTATGTATTCTTATGCTGGATGCAACACGCGGTATTGAAAGCCAAGATATCAATATCTTTTCGCTCATTCAGAAAAATAGAAAAGGATTGGTCGTTTTTGTCAACAAGTGGGACATGGTGGAAGAGAAAAGTACAGCAGCTATCAAAATGTTTGAAAACACAATCAGACATCGCTTATCGCCATTTACTGATTTTCCTATTTTGTTTGGTTCTGCAATTACAAAACAGCGGATTCTTAAATTAATGGATGTGGCAAAAGAAGTGTATCAGAATAAAAAAGTGAGGATACCTACCAGCAAACTCAACGAAATTATGTTGCCTATTATCGAGAAAACACCGCCACCATCAAACAAAGGGAAATTCGTAAAAGTGAAATACATTACGCAATTGCGCGATACGCAAATACCTTCATTCGTATTTTTCTGCAACCTGCCACAATGGGTCAAAGAACCTTACAAGCGATTTGTAGAAAATCGTATGCGAGAGAACTGGAATTTTTCCGGAACTCCCATCAATATTTTCTTTAGAGAAAAATAAAAATAGGGTAGGAGATAAGTTGGCAAAATTTTAAAGTTAAATCGATCTATTTTTTAGGTCGATTTTTTCTTGCTCCTCTGTTCGAAGCACCTTTGGGCGAATGGTTTCTTTTTTGATTTCTGCCACTATCACTTTTTTTGTGACTTCTTCCAAAAGGTCTCTTCTGTCTGTTATCCTCGGGATTGTACTCGGGAGCTTCCCCCAATTCCGCAGGAACAGGAATTTTAAAAATCTCCTTCTTAAGGAAATTCTCAATTTGTTTAAACTTGTATTGCTCACTGGGCGAAACCAGTGTAATGGCCATTCCTTGTTCTCCTGCACGTGCGGTGCGACCAATTCGATGAACGTAGTCTTCAGAATCTCGCGGAACTTCATAATTGATTATCAACGTTATATCATCAATATCGATACCGCGCGACAAAATATCGGTGGCAACCAACAAATTCACCCGATCATTTCTAAACTCATGCATAACGCTTTCACGTTGAGCTTGGCTCAAGTCGGAGTGCATTTCGTCTACTGAAACACCAATTCTTTTCAGAGCTCTTGCTACTTCTTTCACCTTTATTTTTGAGCCGGCAAACACAAGCACTTTGTTGGGTTTCTTTTTTGAAAAAAGCTTGGTGATGATGGGTGTTTTTTGATTTTCGTGACAGATATATGCCGATTGCATAATGCTTTCGGGTGGTCTCGCCACGTCAATTTTAATTTCTTCAGGATTGTTTAGAATTCCTTTTGATAGGGATTGTATTTTGGGAGGCATTGTTGCCGAGAACAACATGGTTTGTCGGTTGGTGGGCAAGAGTTTCACAATCTTCATGATGTCGTCGTAAAAACCCATATCCAACATTCTGTCTGCCTCGTCAAGAATCAGATATTTCACTCCTGAGAAATCAATATCGTACAAATTGATGTGCGACAGCAATCGTCCGGGAGTTGCAATCACCACATCAGCACCTTTTAGTAATCCTTGTTTTTGGGTGGACCAAGCTTCTCCGTCGCTTCCACCATAGATAGCAACAGAAGAGAAGGAAGAGAAATAAGAAAACCCCTCCATTTGCTGATCAATCTGTTGAGCCAGCTCGCGCGTAGGCGCCATAATAATTGCATTTACCTTGTTGGGTTCGTGCGATTCAGATTGCAAATTGTGTATAAGAGGCAGCAGAAAAGCAGCAGTTTTGCCCGTTCCCGTTTGCGCACACGCAATGATATCCTTTTTTTGAAGGATAAGCGGAATGGTTTGCTCCTGAATGGGCGTGGTCTCTTTAAAGTTCATGGCACTAAGGCCATCCAGTACTTCGTCGCACAATGGTAAATCGGTAAATAGCATAAAAATCTTCTCTCTTTGTTTACACAAAGATACTATTAATTTTTTGTTTTATTTTCGCTCCCTCAGATTATTGCAAATCATTTGAGTTTTATGTTCGTTTTTTCTTTTTTTATTTAAAGAAATAATTCTATCTTTGCGCAGCTTTTGAGATAAGACCAAGGAGAGATGGCAGAGTGGTCGTCCCGATAGTTATCGGGAGGGGCGTTCTTGAAAATCAATCCTCACAAAATGGAGAGATGGCAGAGTGGTCGAATGCGGCGGTCTTGAAAACCGTTGAAGTGCGAGCTTCCGGGGGTTCGAATCCCTCTCTCTCCGCAAAAACTAAAAGTCCCTATAGAACAATTGTTTTGCAGGGACTTTTTTTGCGGTTTGTGCAAGATTTGATAAAGAGGAATTAGCTTTGAGTTCACCAATATATCATAAGAGCATGTTGAAACCAACTACTTTGCTAATCTTAATCCTAATTTCTTACCATAATCATAAGCCTCTTTATGTTCCATAAAACCCAGTCTTTTATCTATTTCCTTATATTCAAAGGCTTTATGAGTAGGATGGTATTGATTCATTAGATTTACTAAGACATCCGAGGACAGTTCCTTTTTAATAAATTCTATAACTCCTTTAGTATCTTCTAATCCACCAGGCAACATTAGATGCCTAATCAATAAGCCTCTGTAGGCTATATTTCTTGAATCTACTTTAAGACCACCAACTTGTCTATCCATCTCTTTTAAAGCTTCTTTGGCTCTTTTAGGGTAATCCGAGACTTTTGAATACCTTTTTCCGGATTCAGTAGAAGAATATTTGAAATCAGGCATATAAATATCAATTACTCCTTCCAGAAGCCTTAGAGTCTCCAGACTCTCATAACCACCGGAATTATATACAATGGGAAGCTTTAATCCACTTTGGGCTGCTAAACAGATAGCTTCCAATATATTAGGTACAAAATGAGTAGGAGTGACTAAGTTTATATTATGACAATCATAATGATTTTGCAATGAAAGCATCATTTGAGCCAATTTTTCATTGGATACTATCTTTCCTTCACCATAAGCACTTAATTCATAGTTTTGACAATAGACACAGCTCATATTACAGTATCCAAAAAATATTGTTCCGGAACCCCTCTGTCCTACAAGAACTCTCTCTTCACCCAAATGCGGTCCATAGC
>JAQVGF010000069.1 GCA_028696875.1 Dysgonamonadaceae bacterium | reverse complement strand
TTTTTTTCTAAATCTTACCTCTTCACAGCAGCAAAATATAGATAGATTTTATACCTTTGTACTCTTTCTAAAACTTTTGAGAATATTTATGTCAAAAAAAATAAACAACGCACTTATTTCGGTATACGATAAAGGGGAATTGGATGAAATTCTTTCTATTCTGAACAGATTAAATGTTTCACTTATATCCACTGGCGGAACACAAGAATACATTCAGCAATTAGGATACGAATGTAAAAGTGTAGAGGAGGTTACGAGTTATCCTCCAATCTTGGGAGGAAGAGTCAAAACATTGCATCCAAAAATTTTTGGAGGTATACTTTACAGAAGAGAAATTGAAGCAGATAAAAAAATTGTAAAATCATATGATATTCCTTCTATTGATTTGGTGATTGTGGACTTATACCCATTTGAAAAAACATTGGCACTCAAGGCATCGCATGACGAAATAATTGAAAAAATTGACATCGGTGGCATATCTCTTATCCGAGCCGGAGCAAAAAACTACAAAGATGTGATTGTTGTTGCATCCAAAAATCAATACGGAGCGTTGCAAAGTTTACTTCATGATAAAAAGGGAGAATCGGAATTGGAAGACAGAAAGTGGTTTGCCAAAGAAGCATTTGCTGTTACATCTGCTTACGATAGTGCTATATTCTCCTACTTCACCGATAACGATGATTTAAGCTCATTTAGAGTAGTTGCAAGTAATGGGAGAAAGTTAAGATATGGAGAAAACCCTCATCAAGAGGGATATTTTTATGGCAATTTTGAAGAATTATTTTCACAATTGCACGGAAAAGAAATCTCTTACAACAACCTGCTGGATATAGAAGCCGCAACGGAGCTGATGGCAGAGTTTAGTGAGCCTTCCATTGCAATTATCAAACACAACAATGCTTGCGGCATGGCATCGCGCACTAATCTATTGGATGCATGGAAGGATGCATTAGAAGGAGACCCGGTTTCGGCATTTGGTGGAGTTATCATTGCAAACGAAAGAATTGAGAAAGAGGTTGCCGAAGAGATAAACAGACTGTTTTTTGAAATAATAATTGCACCCTCATACGATGATGAAGCCCTGGAAATATTAAAGCAAAAGAAAAACAGAATCATTTTAGAAGAAAAACAAACGGACAAAAAACAGGATATTCAATTCCGATCGTTATTGAATGGAGTATTAGCCGAACAAAAAAACAAAAGCACTCAAACATCTGCAGATTTAAAAGTAGTGACAACTACACATCCAACTCCAGAGGAGACAGAAGATTTACTTTTTGCCAATAAAATGGTAAAACATTTGAAATCGAATGCTATTGCATTGGTCAAAAGCAAACAATTGATTGGAATTGGGACAGGGCAAACATCGAGAGTAGATGCATTGATGCAAGCCATTGAAAAAGCCAAACAAATGGGCTTAGACTTAAATGGAGCTGTGATGGCTTCGGATGCTTTTTTTCCATTTCCCGACAGTGTGGAAATTGCACACAAAGCGGGTATCACAGCTATTATTCAACCTGGCGGATCAATTAAAGATCAAGAGTCCATTGACTATTGCAATCAAAATGGCATAGCTATGGTAACAACCGGAATTCGCCACTTTAAACATTAAAACAACACATTGAAACAATAAAATAAGATGGGATTATTTTCATTTACGCAAGAATTGGCCATGGACCTTGGTACAGCCAATACCATAATTGTAAACAGCGCCGGTAAAATATTGCTGGACGAGCCCTCTATCGTAGCGCTCGATCGCAAGACAGATAAAATGATTGCTCTGGGAGAAAAAGCAAGACAGATGCATGGGAAAACCCATGAAAATATTCGTACTATCCGTCCACTGCGTGACGGAGTGATTGCCGATTTTGCTGCTGCAGAACAGATGATTCGCGGCATGATTAAAATGGCAAATAGAAACAAAAAGAGATTTTTCTCACCCTCGCTTCGTGTGGTAGTTTGTATTCCATCGGGCAGCACCGAAGTAGAAATACGTGCCGTTCGCGACTCGGCAGAACATGCTGGTGGACGCGATGTGTACATGATTTTTGAACCAATGGCAGCTGCATTAGGGATAGGGTTGGATGTGGAAGCACCCGAAGGAAATATGATTGTTGATATAGGTGGTGGCACTACAGAAATCGCAGTTATTTCACTTGGCGGTATTGTTTCTAACAAATCCATTAAAATTGCCGGTGACGATCTCACCGAAGATATTCAAGAATATATGGGCAGACAGCACAACATAAAAGTTGGTGAGAGAACTGCTGAGCAAATTAAAATTAATGTGGGATCCGTCTTAACGGAATTGTCTGATCCACCCGAAGATTTCGTAGTACATGGTCCAAACCGGATGACTTCATTACCGATGGATGTTCCTATTTCTTATCAGGAAATTGCACATTGCCTTGAAAAATCTATTTCGAAGGTAGATTCAGCTATCTTGAGCGCTTTGGAGCATACTCCTCCCGAGTTATATGCAGACATTGTTCGCAACGGAATTTACATTACCGGTGGTGGTGGATTGTTGCGTGGCTTAGATAAACGATTCACAGATAAAATTGGCATTACATTTAGGGTAGCCGAAGATCCTTTGCGCGTGGTAGCTAAAGGAACCGGAATCGCGTTACGAAATATCGATAAGTTTAATTTTTTAATGAGATAGTTTTTTTTTAAATTGAAAGTTGAAAGTTGAAAATGGAAAATGGACACAGGAGTTGACAATTGACAACGAGAAGTTGGATAAGAGAATAGATTTGGACAACTCTGACTTTTAACATCTAATTTTCTAACGTCTAACTTCTAACATCTAAGTTCCGAGTTCCGAGTTCCGAATATCGAGTCTCGAGTTTCGATTCCCAATTTCTACTTACAACTCAAAAGTTCAAATAATCAAATGATGCGACTAATTATCGCTTGAAACATCAGAGAGGCTATTTATGAGAAACCTTCTTAATTATATTTTAAGGAACAGTGCGTGGTTTCTGGCATTTCTATTGATTGCTTTCAGCATCTATTTGGTTTTTAAACACAATTCTTATCAAAGAAGCGTTTATTTATCTTCTGCAAATAAAATAACCGGCGAGATATACCGTGTATCGGATGATGTGAGTTCTTTTTTTCATCTCAAGAGCAACAATCAACAGCTTTTGGAGCGAACAGCTGAGCTCGAAAAAGTAGTTCAGTTGCTGAAAACTCAAATTGAAACTCTATCGAAAGATACGAGTGCGATAGTATCATTTACTATTGATTCCATTCAACCTGCTCAGTTTGAATTTATATCGGCAAAAGTTGTAAATATCAGCGTTTCGAAGTTCAATAATTCTCTGACCATAAACAAAGGATCGCTGGACGGTATAAAACCTGACATGGGAGTCATCTCTCATTCAGGAGTTGTGGGTGTTGTCAGAACTGTTTCAGATCATTTTTCTGTTATTATTCCCATTATCAATCCGAAGTTTAGATTAGGAGCTAAATTAATTAACTCCGATAATTTCGGCTCAATTTCATGGGATGGAAACAACATTGAAGAAGCTCAATTACGCGAACTGCCTAAACACGAAAATTTCAATGAAAATGATACAGTTGTAACCGGATTTTCGCGTATTTTTCCTGAAGGAATTGTCATTGGATATACAAAAGATATTGGCGTTTCAATGGACGATAATTTTAGCACATTCAACATAACACTTGCCACCAATTTCCATACTTTGCAGCATGTGTTAGTCATAGACGACAAATATTATCACGAACGTACATCTCTTGAAGCAAGTGTAAATTAATGAAGTTAGATTATTTATATGAGATATTACTTTTTGCAATATTAATTTTATTGCAAGTACTTGTTTTTAATCAAATAAGCGTATTTGGCTTCGCCACTCCTTTTTTGTATATTTATTTCTTGTTGAAACTTCCCATGGGAAGAAACGTGTTTTATGTAATCATCATGGGGTTTTTAATGGGATTTATTATCGATATCTTTTTAAATACTCCCGGCATAAATGCTGCAGCAACCACTTTTGTTGCTGCATTGAGAAGACCTTTGTTGCGCTTGTTTTTCACTAAAGAAGAATTCGAAAATTTTGTTCCGGGCATCAATTCCGCTTCAGGGCCATTTATCAGATTTGCAGTTTTATCGGTTACTATTCATCAAACCGTAATCTTCGGACTCGAAGCAGTTTCTCTCTTCAATATCAACATCTTGTTGCTACGATTATTAGCTTCTATTGTATTGACTCTTGTTTTACTGTTTGCATTAGATAGCTTTCGATTTAAAAAATTTATAAGTGAATAACAGAAAAGATCCATATTTCAATAGAAAAACTATCATTTCGATAACCGTTGCGGTTATTGCGGTGATATATATGGTTCAATTGTTCAATCTTCAGATTGTGAACAAGCAATACCGTGGGTTTGCAGATAGCAACGCGTTCTTCAAAAAAACATTATATCCATCGCGTGGTGCTATTTACGATCGCAATGGTGAACTTTTGGTATATAACCAAGCAACCTACGATGTGATGATGGTTGCGAGAGAAATGAACAACTTTGATACATTGGATTTTTGCAATACATTATCAATTGATAAAGAGACGTTTAACGAGTTTGATAAAGATATGCGAGATCGACGTAAAAACCCGGGATATTCGTCCTATACGCCGCAACGCTTTATGTCGAAACTAAACGTTCGCGAATATGCGATGTTGCAAGAAAAACTCTACAAATTTCCGGGTATCTACATCCAGAATCGTACCGAAAGGCAATACAAATATCCGAACATGGGTCCTATTTTGGGATACATTGCCGAGGTGGACAAAAATACCATGTCAGCCGATCCATACTATGCAAGAGGTGATTTTGCGGGTAAATCCGGCATTGAACTATCTCATGAAGAAGATTTGCGGGGCGAAAAGGGAGTAGAAGTTTTGTTGCGTGATGCGCACGGAAGAATTCAAGGAAAATACGAAGATGGAGCTTACGACAAAATGCCCGTTTCGGGACAAGACTTAACTTTATCTATCGACATTGAGTTGCAGGCATACGGAGAATATTTGATGCAAAATAAAATAGGCAGCATTATCATAATTGAACCCAAAACAGGTGAAATTCTGACCATGGTGGCAGCACCCAGCTACGATCCGGCTTTATTGACAGGGCGAGAGTTTGGAGAAAACTACTTGGAATTGGCGCGCGATCCATACAAACCATTGATTAATCGTGCCGTGGCAGGATTATATCCTCCCGGTTCAACATACAAACCGGCACAAGGGGTAATTTTTTTACAAGAGGGCATTATCACTCCCGATACGCGATATGGGTGCGCAGGCGGTTATCCTCCTTTGGGCGGACGCCCCCGTTGCCACGGACACCCATCGCCACTGTCACTCGACCCGGCATTGGCAACATCCTGCAACTCCTACTTCTGTTATGGTCTTACAGCAATGTTGACCAACCGCACCTTCTACAAAGATATAAATGATGCTTTTGACCATTGGAAAGATCGCATGATATTAATGGGTTTTGGCAATAAGTTGGGAGTGGATCTGCCCTCCGAAAAGAGAGGTTTCATCCCCAACAGTAAGTTTTATAGTAAAGTACATCAAACCGAAAATTGGCGTGCCGCCAATATTATATCCATAGCCATTGGGCAGGGCGAAATTTTGACCACGCCGTTGCAACTTGCCAATTTTGCTGCATTAACCGCAAATCGAGGATACTATTATGTGCCGCACGTGGTAAAGAAGCTAAAAAACAAACCATTAGATACACAATACACCATTAGACGCGAGTCGGAAATTGATCGTAAACATTGGGAAGTAGCCGTGAGTGGTATGGCACATGCCGTAACCGGCGGAACATGCAGAGGTATATTTATGGGTCCCGAAGTTGAAGTTTGTGGTAAAACAGGAACATCTCAAAATCCCCATGGTGACGACCATTCTCTATTTTTGGGATTTGCACCGAAAGACGATCCTCAAGTGGCCATTGCTGTAATTGTTGAAAATGGCAGGTTTGGAGCCAGTACTGCGGTACCAATTGCCAGACTTATGTTTCAGAAGTTTTTCAAAGATTCCATACCCGATTCCGATAAATGGCTGGAACAAAGAATTGTCAACACTTCTATTTTACCGAATATGCATCTAAGAAACAGACAAACAATCAATGTACAGTAGCACTATATATGATAAAGGGAAGATCGACCGGTGGATGGTTGCGTTTTATCTCTTTTTTGTTGTTGCAGGTTGGCTTAACATTTATGCTGCCAGCTACGATTTGGAAAATGCTGTCAACATTTTCGACTTGTCGGGAAGAGCAGGGATGCAGCTTATTTGGATAGGAACCTCCTTACTGGTTGCATTTGCAATCATGAAAATTGACACTAGTTTCTTTGACACTTTCGCACTACTATTTTATGCCATTGGCATTATCCTATTAATCGTCACCGTTGCTATTGCGCCCGACATAAAAGGCTCCCGTTCGTGGCTGGTATTAGGTCCTGTGAGCATTCAGCCCGCCGAATTTATGAAATTCATCATTGCTCTGGCATTGGCCAAGATCATGAACATACATGGCTTCAAGCTTATGGAAACCAAAAACCTGCTGCTGGTATCGGCCATTATTCTTCTACCCATGCTCATCGTTATTTTTCAAAGTGAAACGGGAACCGCTTTGGTTTATCTAAGTTTCGTTATCATGCTCTATCGCGAAGGTCTGCCCGGCGGATTTATTTTCACGGGTTTGGCAATGATTGTTTATTTTGTGGTAGGAATAAAGTTCTCTGAAGAACAAATTGGCATTTTCTCTCGTGGCGAAGTTTATACAATCGTTATCATTCTTATTTTCACAGCCGGAATGGTTTGGAGCTATGTGAAAAGAATGAATGTCCTACTTTACATTTTGGGGATAAGTGCTACTATCTTTTTAGGTAGCTATCTGTTATCACTCTTCAATTGGATTGAGGTTGATTATGGAATTAGTGCAATAATATCACTTAGCCTTGTTGTTTTATATTTGCTTTTTCTTTCACTGAGGTATTGGAAGATAATATATCTGTTGATGGCTCTGTTTGCCATCGGCTCGTTTGTTTTTTTAGAGTCGGTAGAATATGTTTTCGAAGATGTTTTGCAGCCACATCAACAGATGCGTATAAAGGTTACGTTGGGGATGGAAGAGGATTTATTGGGTTCGGGCTATCACATTGGCCAATCCAAAATTGCAATAGGTTCAGGCGCACTTTTCGGAAAAGGATATCTAAATGGAACCCAAACTAAACTAAAATACGTTCCCGAGCAAGATACAGACTTTATTTTTTGCACAATTGGCGAAGAGCAAGGTTTTATTGGTTCCTCTGTTTTACTCCTATTATTTTTGATATTTATTTTGCGACTTATATTTATGGCAGAACGGCAGAAAACAACGTTTGGACGAGTCTATGGGTACGCAGTAGCCGGCGTTTTCATATTCCACCTCATAGTCAATATTGGCATGGTGTTAGGATTGACCCCTGTTATTGGTATCCCCTTACCGTTCTTCAGCTATGGAGGATCATCACTGTGGGGCTTCACCATCTTGTTGTTCATATTTTTGCGTATCGATAAATCGCGTAAGCGGATTTAAAGTATTTGAGGTTTGTGTTTTGTGGTATGAGATAACACAACAATTTCCAACATTAATTGATCCAATTTCCTTGCGCGTATTTGCAACATATCGACTTTGCTCAATGACCGTGCGACTCTCTTCTAAGAGAAATTTCTCCTTTTGATCTTTCTTTAATAAAAAAACTCCCGAATTGCCTCCAATAGATCATAAAACCAATCAAAGGTAAGTAGAGAATTGAACTTGCTTCCGAACCACCACACCAATGGTATAATCAGAATATTGAGTGCTCCTATAATCAATCTTATTTTCACGCGCGAAAAAAGGGCAAATATGCCAATAATGATTAAAGATGTCGCTGAAATACCCAAAAACCACCACCAATTGAACGTTAGAGAGAGCGATATTAACCTTACAAATCCGCCTATCATACCAAATATTCCCGCACCACCGATGAAATAGGGTAAAATACGAAGAGATTGTCTGTACTCAGAGTAAACATTAAGATTGACGGTCGAACAAAAGAAAAGTGCAACGGCCATCCAGAATAGATGATTGTTTAACATAGACGGTTAGTTATAAATTCTAAAAACAGGAGAAATAATATTAGCATCACAAATTTATCAAATGAAATTGTCAAAATCCTCATCAATATTAAAAAAAGTTTGCACAAAATTTAAAACTAAACACAATTTTTTGTTTGCTCTCATGATTACATAGTTTTGCAGATGTTGTGTCCCGCGTCAGTCAATCATATTCATTCAACACTATACATCAAGAAAATAAACCTGAACTGCACTCAACGTATCATAAAACCAGTCGAAAGTTGCAGTAGAATTAAATTTGCTTCCGTACCACAACAGCAAAGGGATGAGCAAAATATTGAGTGTCCCGATCACAACGCTAATCTTGTCTTGTGTGAAATAGGAAAATATACCCGTGAAAAGTAAAGATGCAGCACCTACACCCAAAAACCACCACCAATTGAACATCACGGAAAGTGAAAAGAGCCTGATCAACCAACCAATAAAACCAAAAGCTCCCACAATGCCGATAACTGACGGCAAAACCCGAATAGTTTTATGATATTCTAAGTATGCGTTAATATTGATGGCAGAACAGAAGAAAAGTGCTACTGCCAACCAAAATAAATGATGGTGAAACATAGCTTATTAATTGATTGTTTCGGGAAAAAGATGATCTCTGTGTTAGATTATTGCTCAATTGCCAATCTCATTTTTTTTATACTCGCAAATTTAACAAATAAATTGTATAAAACAACAAACCTGATCGAAAAAAGTCTGCATTGAATTCTTAAAGCACTCATATGTGAGGAGACAAATTGGAGGGTTTCTCATATACCGCACACCTCAACAACAACCCTATCACACAGCAGATCACCACACACTCTGCCTCAAATCTCATTCCTCAAAATCCAACTATTTTAAAATCTGTTCCATCACCCAATTCGTCCGAGCTGCCGAAACTGCATCACTTACTACATCCCCACCCTTCCCATTGAGGTGATTTACAATACTTTCGATTAAATAGAACTGAATATTCTCCGGATTTTCTTCTGTGTAAGATTTGATACCATCTGAAGTTTCTAACTCAATATTACTGAATCCAAACGTAGAAAAAGATAACCGTCCCTTGGTGCCAACTAATTCAATAGAATCAACCCGAATGCCCGAAGGTGCAACAAAACTCCAGCTTCCAGTACCGGTAATACCCGACTGAAAGCTGAATGCAGCCGATACAGTATCTTCCACATCGTATAGTCCGGCAATATTGGCAGTAAAACCTGTGGCATGTTCAATAGGACCAAACAAAAAGTCTAACAAATCAAATTGATGAGAAGCTAAATCATAGAAATAGCCACCCCCAGCAATTTCCTTTTTGACACGCCAAGGTAAGTTTTTACTGTTGTAATCAACATCATAAGGTGGAATGGCAAATCGGATTTGGACGGTAGAAATATCACCCAAAATGCCATCGTCAATCAATTGTTTTACTCTGAGGAAATAGGGTAAAGTACGGCGATAGTAGGCTACATAACAGGGAATACCTGTCTCTTTAGAAACTTGAATCATTTTCTGGCATTCACTGTAGGTGGTTGCCATGGGTTTTTCAACATACACCGGCTTGCCGACTCGCATAGTCGCAATAGCGTATTTGGCGTGTGACGCAGGTGGGGTTGCCACATAAATCGCATTAACGTTAGGATCGTTTATCAATTCATCGGCATCGCTATACCAAGTAGAAATATTGTGCCTTTGAGCATAGTCTTTTGCTTTATCAGCATCGCGACGCATCACAGCCA
>JAQVGF010000068.1:3267-10033 GCA_028696875.1 Dysgonamonadaceae bacterium | reverse complement strand
ATAAGAATCCTTTTTTTGTTATTAGAAAAAACGTGATTATACAAAGAGAATCAGTTGTTTGTTATTTTACTTTTCAATAGCCAATAATTCCACTTCAAATATCAACGTAGAAAATGGTTTGATTGTACCTCTGTCCTCAGCACCATAACCTAAACTGTAAGGAACGTACACTTTCCATTTTGAACCAACAGGCATCAATTTTAATGCTTCCGTCCAACCCGGAATAACTTGTGTAACACCAAAAACGGCCGGTTCGTTTCTGTCAACGCTGCTATCAAACACAGTACCGTCAAGTAAAGTTCCATGATAATGCACTTTAACCTGATCGGTGTCAGTTGGGATTGCACCTGTTCCTTTTTTAATAATTTCATATTGAAGACCGCTGGGAAGCACAACTACTTCTTCTCTTTCACCATTCTCTTTCAAAAATTGTTCGGCGCTATCAATTTCTGCTTGATATTCATTTTTCAAATCTTCTTCACTTTTCATCTGAGATTGTTTTTGCGCCTCTTCAATTCTACTTTGAACATACGTTCCGGCATCCATTTTCGAGATGGCTAACTGTTGATTTTTAAGTGTCCCTACCAAACCAGCAATTAATTGATCGGTATTTACTTTTTGAGTAGTATCAGCTGCAAAAACGATGGAATTAAATTGAGGTAGCATTTGTTGCGAAATCTGATTACCAATACTTAATCCCTGAATATAAGCTGATTTTTTCTCTCCTGCACTAACGGCTTCTTTCAAACCTTTCAGGAATTCATTCAATTTTGGTGCATTGGTTTTATTCAATGAATCAACTTTTGATTTTAACTCTTTCTGAAGATTATCTCTTTCAGTTGAGTCTGCAGCAGAAATCTTCATCTGATATTCATACTCTAAATTAGATGCGCTTTCTACCACACCTAACTGTTCTAAATACTGCATAAGTCCTTGGTCTGCCAAATTTACGCCATACGCGTACGAAAGAGAGTCAACATCCGTTTTTAATGATGCTTTGGGAGTTGCGTTATTTCCACAAGAAACAAGCAATAAACTTCCAATAGCGAATGCAAAAATTGCATGTAGTTTAATTTTTTTCATTTTTTAAAGGTTTAATTTTTTCTTAATTATAATTTTATTGTAAAACGATTATTTTTCAATTCCTAAGAGTTCAACATCAAAAATTAGAGTTGAGTTGGGTTCGATATCATTTCCGGCACCTTGCTCACCATACGCTAAATGTGGAGGAATAAAAAGTTTCCATTTTGAGCCTACTGACATTAATTGCAAAGCTTCTACCCACCCTTTTATCACTTGATTTACACCAAAAACGGCAGGTTGACCTCTATTTACTGAACTATCAAATACAGTACCGTCAAGCAATGTTCCATGATAATGACATTTTACTTTATCGGTAGCGCTTGGATTTTCACCATTGCCTTCGGTTAATATTTCATATTGCAAACCACTTTCTAATTCAACAACATTCTCTTTTTTCTTATTTTCTGATAAGAAACGTTCACCTTCTTGTTTGTTTACTTCTAACATTTCGTTTTGTTTTGCATTAAAATATGCCTGAATGTGTTGTGTGGCCGCTTCCAGTGACATGGATGTTTCTTCATTTTTCATGATTTCTGTGAATGCTTTTACGAAAGCATCAACATCAAGGTTCTCTAATCCTGTTTGCATAAGTTGGCTTGCCATGCTCATGCCTAAAGAGTAACTTAAATTCTTCATTTTTCTTATTTATATTACAGCGATGTCCTCTGTAATCAATTAGCAATTAGTTTTTTCAATATAATATAATGACATCGAAGTTTACTTTTTCTATTTAACAGCACAAAAGTAACATATAAATGTGAAACAGTACGCTTTATGATAGAAAAAGTGAGTTTCGCATGTTATAAAACGCAAAAAAAAGAGGATGAATAATTATTAATGGATAGTGATAAGTAGTAAGCACGTTTTTTTACAGCACCACAGATACTTTAGATAATGTAAAACATAATTATCAAAATTCGATATTACACATCTGTTTCGCAGTTTCATTAAATTCTGTCATCATCTCCATTACAACCTGCTTTGCGGGTATTATCGATTCAACAGATGATGCTATTTGCCCAATCTCCAATTCGCCTTCCACCAAATCGCCTTCAAATATTCCTTTTCGAGCGCGTCCGCGCCCCAAGAGTTCTCTTAACTCTTCGGCTGAGGCACCTCTATGCTCCATCTCTTCTATTTGGTGAAAAAACTCGTTTTTAATTAACCGCACCGGAGTTAACTTCTTCAACGACAAAATTGTGTCGCCTTCGGGAAGTTTCACACAACGGTTTTTGAAAGCATCGCTTGCCGAGCTTTCGTCTGTTAATGCAAAACGCGTTCCCACTTGTACGCCATCGGCACCAAGCGCCATAACTGCCATCATACTGTTGCCTGAGGCAATGCCTCCGGCAGCAATCAAAGGTAAATCTACAGCTTTGCGCACTTGTGGAATGAGGGTCAGCGTGGTTGTTTCTTCTCTGCCGTTATGTCCACCGGCTTCGAAACCTTCGGCAACAATAGCATCCACGCCCGCTTCCTGAGACTTCAATGCAAACTTAGAACTTGAAACAACATGTGCAACTTTAATTCCTTCCGCCTGAAGTTTCGAAGTCCATATTTTTGGATTTCCCGCCGAAGTAAATACAATTGGAACTCTTTCTTCAATTATAATTTGCATCAACTCTTCTATTTGAGGATACATCAACGGAACGTTCACACCAAATGGTTTTGTAGTAGCTGCTTTGCATTTAACAATATGCTCCCGCAAAATCTCAGGGCGCATAGAACCTGCTCCAATAAGACCTAAACCATCGGCATTGCTCACAGCAGAAGCCAGTCGCCAACCACTGCACCAAACCATTCCCGCTTGGATAATAGGATATTTAATTTCGAAAAGTGTCGTTATCTTATTTTTATTCATACCAAAAACATTTTTGACAAAGATACTTCTTTTTGAGGAAGAACTTAAGGGATAAGAACACTTTCCATATTTTTTAGTAGCTTTGTGTTTTATAGGATTTGGAGAAAAGTATTGAACAATTCGAATTTCAGGATGAAAAAGAAGAGGAGTTAAAAGTTAAAAGTTAAAAATTAAAAATGATGTAAGGTTCGTGATACGAAGAGCCTGGCAATCAATGAATCATCATTCGTAATTAGTAATTAGTAATTCGCAATTTCTTTTCTTTTATGACATATTAAAATCGCTCAAAAAGCATTTTTTATTAACGTAATTAATTTATCAACGCATATGAACATTCTTATTCTTGGCTCCGGCGGTCGCGAGCATGCGCTTGCCTGGAAAATAAGACAAAGTGAAAAAACCAATAAACTCTACATTGCCCCCGGTAATGCAGGAACAAACTTGGTGGGAGAAAATGTATCCATTATGGCTACTGATTTTTCTGCCATTAAACGATTTGTGTTAGAAAAAGAAATTCAAATGGTTGTCGTGGGTCCTGAAGTTCCGCTTGTAAACGGTATTTACGATTTTTTTCTGCACGATTCTGATTTAAAAAACATCCCCGTAATTGGTCCATCAAAAGAAGGTGCAAAACTTGAAGGGAGCAAAAAATTCGCAAAGGAATTTATGGTCCGCCACAACATCCCTACCGCAAAATATAAAAGTATTACCAAAGAAAACATTGAAGAAGGATTCCGGTTTTTAGAAACATTGTCGCCACCCTATGTGCTGAAAGCAGATGGATTGGCTGCCGGAAAAGGTGTGATAATTCTGAACAAGCGTATCGATGCGATTGATGTTTTAAACCGAATGCTTTCCGGAATGTTTGGTCCGGCAAGTCAAACTGTTGTAATAGAAGAGTTCCTTTCGGGTATTGAATGTTCTGTTTTTGTACTTACTGACGGAAAATCATACAAAATTTTACCCATTGCCAAAGATTACAAACGCATTGGTGAAGGAGATACCGGCTTAAACACAGGTGGTATGGGCGCAATTTCTCCCGTTCCGTTTGCCGATGATGTTTTCATGAAGAAAGTAAAAGATCAAATTATTGAACCGACCGTTCAAGGTTTACTGAAAGAAGAAATAGATTACAAAGGGTTCATCTTTTTTGGACTGATAAATGTGAATAACGAACCGTATGTAATTGAATACAACGTGCGTATGGGAGATCCGGAAGCAGAGGTAGTGGTTCCGCGTATTGAGTCAGACTTTGTGGATCTTTTAGAAGGAGTTGCACAGGGTAATCTGAACGAAAAATTGCTAACAATTGATAAACGATGTGCAGCCACTGTTATGTTGGTGTCGGGTGGATACCCCGAGGTTTACGAAAAGGATAAAAAAATTGAGGGTTTAGAAATGATAAAAGAGACCTTGGTTTTTCATGCCGGAACGGTAACAAAAGAAGGCAGCATCTACACTGCCGGAGGCAGAGTGCTTGCGCTTACTTCGTTTGGCGAAAATAAACACGATGCATTAAAAAAATCTTTCGAAGTTGCTGAAAAAATAACGTTTGACAAAAAGTACTATCGCAAAGACATTGGATTTGATCTTTAGTTCATAAAATACTTTTTTTCATGAATCAATCTGTTCGAAGGTTTAAGAGAAATATAGTAGAGTCTCGCTTCACACCTTTTGTGATTACACTTTTAGCCATTTTCATGCGGTTGGGTTTGTTTTTGACAACAGAAATTCAACCTCTGGAACATTCAAGTAGTTTCATTTGGCATTTACTATCTCCATTTTTTTCAAATCCTTGGATATCACTTGGTGCAAGCACTATTTCAATTTTCATAATTGCAAACACTATTTCTCAGTTAAATCTTAGGTTTAGCTTAATCAGGTTTAGAACAACGCTCCCTTTTTCGTTACTGGTATTCCTTTTCAGTGTTCATCCGCTTTTCTTACCGATGTCTCCAGATTATGTAAGTGTAATTTTTATTCTCTTTGCTTTTTTCCCTTTACTCCACTCTTATCAGCATCACTCTCCAAGAAACTTTGCCTTTAAATCAGGAGTTTTGATTGGCTTAGCCGCCACTTTTCAGGTTTATGCCATACTTTTGTTGCCACTATGGTGGTATGGTGAAGTTTCGATGCATGGTTTCAGAATAAAATCTTTCTTCGCACTCGTTATTGGTTCTATCCTTGTTTTTTGGAATGTTGCAGGTCTTTATTTCATTTTCGATGATTTACAATCGTTCATCACTCCTTTTACCTATTTTGAAAAAATAGAGTTGTTGCTACCTCATTTTTCTTTGATGAAGTGGAACGGGATTGGATTGTTGGTTTTGCTGTCGGCAATATTTTTGTTTGCAGATATAAAGATATTTAAGCGCGAACGAGTGTTAACGCATAAAACTTTATCATTTGTAGTTTTGATTATAACAAGTAGTTTTATTCTGAATTTTATCTATTGGAGAGAAACACAATTTTTTGTCTATACCATTATTGCTTTAATTTCATTTATCGTGGCTCATTATTATTCCCACATAAGCTCAAACTGGCAAGTTTACTCGTTTGTCGTTGTTTTTTTCGTCCTTTTATTACTTTACATAATTCATCTTATCGGTTATCCTCTATTTTTGTAAAAATATTTATAACAAATAGGCTCTTTTAGGTGTTTTATAAATAGAACAGAAATACTTTAGTTTAGCATTTTAATACAAAGGAGGTTTATATGAAACTAAAAAACACATTTTTTATCCATATTATTATTGCTTTCAGCTTAGTATTGTTTAGTTGTGGCACTACTCAAAAAGCCATAGAGAAAGCAAAAAAAGCGGAGCTTTTGAATGATCAAATATCGAATTTAGATTTTAAATTCAATGCAACCTATGCATATCCTCAAAATTACAAATCGGTTTATCTCTCTCCCTATTACGACGTAAAAGTTTCGCCCGATACAGTGGTGGCATATCTGCCTTTTTATGGAAGAGCTTACACGGCTCCAATGGATCCGAGAGAAGGAGGAATAAAATTTACAAGTACCAATTTTGAGTATGAAATTAAAAAAGGTAAGAAAGCCGGAAACTGGTTTGTAACAATTAACACAAAAGATACGTCTCGTCCGTTTACGCTCTTTTTCGATTTGTGGGACAATGGCACAGCTCGGTTAAATGTACAAGATCGAGACAGGCAGTCAATCTCCTTTCAAGGAAATATTGAGTAATAGTCTTTTCATCTAAATTTATGAATATAAAAAAACCCCCGAAAGATCTGGGGTTTTTTATTAGTAGATTATCTTGTGTTTTATTTCAGCTTATCTGCCATATCTCGCGGCAAATAAAACGTATCATTTTTATCAATATATACCGTAACCGATCCTAAATCAAACGATTCACCATTTAATTTTCCAACAGATGAGAAAGCCGGAATCTCCAAAGTCATTTTTCCGTTTTTCACAATTAAGACAGGAATATCACTTTCTCTGTTTTCGATTGAATAATCCATTCCGGCAAAAACATCCGTATGTTTTGCAAAAATTCGTTGCGTCATTTCCGGAAGTGGTGTTTTCAAGCCCGAAACTTTAAATAGATAATCGTTTATATCGGTATTTTTAAGGTGTCCCATAGGCACGTGTCCATCAGGGTGATAGGCGGCAAGCAAAACCTCTTCTCCTGTATGTCCCCCGGTAGTGAAACCAAAACACATACGCGAATTCATTATGTTTTTGATGTTGTTTTGCAGGCTGGGATTGTTTGCAACTTCTGTATAATCTCCCTTCTTGTAGTTTTTAGACGAAAGCAGAGTTTTCATTTCATCATCTGTAAGGTCAATATCAGT
>JAQVGF010000068.1:0-3167 GCA_028696875.1 Dysgonamonadaceae bacterium | reverse complement strand
CCAAACATTACATCTAAATTTTGATAAGCCATTTGCGGTGCAAGTGCCTTATAGTTTCCTCGATTGTAATGATGAGCTGAGCAATCAGCAGGAGTTGCATGAGGAAATTCGCAAGTTACAACCAATCCGGTTGCTTTGTTTTTTTCAATACGCGATGCCTCTAAAATGGTAGCAAGCGGTTGATACGCCATTGTTGAATCCAGTGGATAGAGATCATTACCCGGGTCTACGAGAGGATATGTAGCAACCCAACCCGCACGAGAGGGAACTCCTGTCATATACGCTGATGTTGTTGGCGCAGAATCACCAATGGGTTCATTTGATGAAAACGTAGAAACGGTTCCGGTAAAAAAGGGATCATGATGAAGATTATCTCCCATGTTGTTATAAACTTTATACCAGCGAGCGGCTGAATAAACTCCAATGGAAGTGCCGTCAGGTATCATAAGAATCACATTCTTCACAGGTTTCACTTCTTGAGCGAAGGAAAACGATGAAAAAATCATTAAAAGCAAATAAAGAGCTGTTTTTTTCATTTCTATTAATCGTTTTTTATTAATTCATGAGTGTAAAGGTACACAATATTTCAACACAGAACCTAATATAAAAGTCAGTTTTATGCTTCTCATTATTCCGATTTAACTATTATATAACATTTTTCAGTAAACGAAAATCCTTATAATTTAGTATTTTTGTGCAATTTGAAAATTTAAATAATATGACTGATAAGAAAAAGCCCCTCATTCTCATAACTAACGACGATGGATTTCGTGCACGAGGAATTCGCACTCTAACAGAATATCTAAAAGAAGTAGCAGACATTGTTGTGTTTGCTCCCGACCAACCTCAATCCGGCATGTCAAGTGCTATTACTTCTATCAATCCATTGCGTTATTTTTTGTACAAAGAAGAAGAGAGTGTAACTACCTATATTTGCAACGGAACGCCGGTTGATTGTGTAAAATTGGCCATGAATGTATTGGAGAGAAAACCCGATATGGTTTTCTCGGGAATCAATCACGGTTCCAATGCGGCAATTAGCGTTATATATTCCGGAACAATGGGAGCAGCCATTGAAGGAGCTATTTTTGGAATACCATCCGTAGGTATTTCATTGTGTGATTTTGACATGGAAGCTGATTTTTCATACACTGGAATTATCGCCACCAAAATAGCCGAAAAAGTTTTGAAGGAAGGACTGCCCAAAGGTGTATGTTTAAACGTAAATGTTCCCAAAGGAGAAGTAAAAGGTATTCAAATAACATCACAAACCAGAGGAAAATGGATAAATGAATATTTCAGATCGAAAGATGCTGCGCAAAGAGATGTTTTTTGGTTGCGAGGAAATTTCGATAATTGGGAAGTAGATAACAGTGAAACTGATGAATGGGCTCTTACCAATGGATATGCTGCTGTTGTGCCGGTGAAAATAGATATGACGGATTATGAAACAATGGCTAAGTTGAAACATTGGGAGGAGGTGGAGGTGAGTGAGCAGTGAACAGCAGTCAGTGGTCAGAAGTCAGAGGACAGAGGGCAGAGGGCAGAGGACAGAGGGCAGAGGACAGAAGTCAATGAAGTGACACGTGAAAAAGAATGGACAACAAGACGATTTTTTCGCGCAAACGTGCCTTTATTACAGTCATACTGAACGGAGCGAAGTATCGGTTCCGTTTTGCACTCAATAAATCGGAATAATAAGAAATATTTCTCACATAGTAGCCAAGAAATAACAATTGAAAATTGAAACTAAGAGTGCACTCCGAAAAGTCAATTACCCTGCTCCCTGCCCCTAAATCCCCTACGAGGGGACTTTGGCTGAGAGCTGATTATTAGGCTTTTCCCTTTAGGGACAAAGGGTGGAAAAAGACTAATAATTAGCAATTGAGGGTTTTCAGAGTGAACTTATCTAAGAAAAACTGAGGTTTTCAAAATGTAAATCTGTGATTGCTAATGTAAAATTGTTGAGAGATAAGCTGGAACAGCGAAAAAACGAAATACCGAAAAAACAAAAAATCACCTATGAAATACTATCTTATTGCCGGAGAAGCTTCAGGCGATTTACACGCTTCAAATTTGATGAACTCAATTAAGAAAAAAGATAGAAACGCAAGTTTTCGTTTTTTTGGAGGCGATCTTATGCAAAAAGAAGGAGGCACACTTGTTAAACATTATCGGGAAATGGCTTTCATGGGGTTTATTCCTGTCTTATTGAATCTCAAAACTATTTTGAAAAATCTGGAAATATCCAAAAAAGATATTGTAGAATTTGCACCCGATGTGGTGATTCTGATAGATTATCCGGGTTTCAATTTAAAAATAGCAAAATTTCTGAAAAAGAAAACTTCCATACCGGTTACCTATTATATTTCGCCAAAAATTTGGGCGTGGAAAGAATATCGCATCAAATCGTTTAAGAAATACGTCGATCAGATGTTGTCTATTTTACCGTTTGAAGTAGATTTTTATAAAAAACACAACTATCCGGTTAATTATGTGGGTAATCCGACGGTTGATGCCATAAAAAAACGTCCAAACAGTAATGAAACTTTTGATGAGTTCATCCAAAAGAACAATCTCCCCAATAAACCGATTATTGCTCTTTTAGCCGGAAGTCGAAAACAGGAAATTGAAGACAACTTACCAGTCATGCTCAAAGCAATTGAAGGATTCAGAGATTACCAAATTATCATTGCCGGTGCGCCGGGAATTGAAGAAGATTTTTATGATAATACCATTAATAACAACAACGTAAACCTGATTTTCGGACAAACCTACAACATTCTTGCGCAAGCGCAAGCTGCCTTGGTAACATCCGGCACGGCAACTCTGGAAGCAGCTTTATTGAATACCCCTCAAGTAGTTTGTTATCGCACACCTGTGCCAAGGTTAGCTTACTTTGGATTCAGATATTTGCTTCACACCCCCTATATTTCATTGGTGAATCTTATTGCTGATAAAGAGGTGGTTAAAGAACTATTTGCCAAATTTTTTACTATTAAAAACATACGAGAAGAAACCGAGAAACTTTTATTTAGCCCTACTTATCGCACGCAAATGCTTGACGAATATGCAGAAATCCAACAACTTTTGGGTGACGAAAATGCATCCGATAAAGCAGCCCAATTAATATACGATAAAATATCTCATTAACATTTGGGTATACT
>JAQVGF010000067.1 GCA_028696875.1 Dysgonamonadaceae bacterium | reverse complement strand
AAGTATAATTTCCGTTTTCAAGTGGTTTTTCTCCAACGTAATCTATTGGTTGTAGAGTATATGTTTCTCCATCAATTTCTAATTCCACAAAAGCATACCTGTATGCAGTTTCAAATGTCTTATAGTTAGTCATTTCTTGAGAACTAATGTTTTCGAAATTCATATTTCCAGTAGTAGTGTTGACAACAATATTCTGGAAATCATATTGACTAACAATAGACAATCGAATATTCAATTCAGAAGTATTATTAACGTCATCACTTGAGCAACTAATTAGTGTTGAAATTGAAATAATTAAAATTAGAATTTTTTTCATGAAAATGGTTTTATTAATTAGATGTAAAAAATGCAAGAAGGTTGCGTTAAAATTCCAACTAACGTCAAATTTACTATAATTTTCCTACACAAAAATTTCACTCGTTAGCTCAAGAAATTAACAGGTTTTTCTTGTGTTGGGAATGTTCGCCAACGTCTTATTTACGTAGTAAAAATAAAACATTCGTAAATCATTTATTTCTACGTTGTTTCAATTTTTAGATATATCTCAGATATATGAACTATAAAGATAGTTTAAAACAGTAACATTTACGAATGTTTACTATGATTCTTATTATTGTAATAAATTCAATTGAGATGAAAAATAGTGCCGCTAATATCAAAGATATAAACTTTTGAAAGCAATTCACAACCATCTTATATTCGAATAAAAATCTTTCTTTTATACAACCAGTAGCAGATGTACCAAAGCATAAAAAGTACAATACTACTCAAAATGATTTGCGATCCTAATTCACCTGTCCATCCAAAAAGTGCATTTGAAAAGGGTAGAAATATCTTGTTAATTAAATTGGCACCGCCCACATGTGCAAACAGATAAATAAATAGTGGATTCATACCCACTATGGCAAAAAATAGCACACCTTTTTGATACTTTCTGATATCGATTAGCCAGTAACAAAGGGCTAAAGCAATTAATGCCCATCCTCCACTTGCAAAAACAAATGTGCTTGTGGCAATACGCTTTATTATTGGTGTGAATGGGCTGAGCCCGTAACCAATTATTAAACCAATAATTCCCGCGCCAAATAATACCCCGAGTTTTTTCTTAGCTGAATAATTGCCCATCAGTAATTGACCGGCCATTACGCCCCAAATGGTGTGTGCAGCTGTAGGAATAGCATTAAACATTGCCCAATTACCTCCTCCTTTTTCTCCGGAAATTAGAATATTAAACCATGCTCCAAAGTTTTCGCCTCCCACAAAAGCATTATTAAACCCTTCTACAGGAAAGAATCGGTACAAACCTTCGCTTATTAAAATGAGCAATACAGAAAAGCCAATTTGAATACTTACCGGCTTGCGAATAACAAGAAAAGCCAACAGATAGGTAACCGAAAGTTGTGCCAATACGTTTTGAAACCTAAAGACAATTTTTCCCGGTTCAATACAATATAAAGCCCACCCCAAGACTAACATTAAAAATGCTCTTTTAATAACATGCTTGGTCAACTGGTTATATGAATCGCCTTTTGCTAATCGCTTTGAAAAAGAGAGTGGCATGGCTACTCCTACAATAAACATAAAGAAAGGTTGTATTAAATCCCAAAAATGTAACCCCTCCCAAGCAACATGATGAAGCTGGGTGCCTATAAAATAGATAATAGTTCCTTTAAACTCGGGTGCAACTAAATGGGTGAAAAGATTTGAAAACTCAGCAATGAGTAAAAACATGGTCAATCCTCGGTAAAAATCGAGCGACAAAAGTCGATCAGATCCCTTTCCTTGTATTTCAGTCATATTTTATTGATTTTTAATTTAATGTTCATTTTCAATCTAAAACTCCGTTATTGTTAAAAGATTATTAAGCGATATTTGGCTTGAATGGGGCATTTTATCCATTGCATTGGTAAAGAAAAACAGTTGTAATAATAAATGAAAGTTGCTTCTGTCACTACCTCGCTGCAGCATGATTGCATCGCATGGTCTTCTATCCATAATAACAACAATATCTTCCAATAAATCTTTCCCCGTACAGCTCTATTGCTCCAAAGCTCAATCGGCTTATTGTTGAGTCACCAAAACCGGTAATTCTTGACATTTGACAATTTGATTGATTGCTTTTTAAAGCGTTGCAATAAACTCGTGCGGTAGCAGAGGTGATTGGAAACCGCTGTTTCGAATATCAATGATATAAACTTTTGAAAAAGAAAGAGACAAAACTTCCCTCACATCCCTGTTCAGTAAAAGGGTTACTTTAAACCTTTTAAGAATTTCTTGAATTTCGAAGTATTATAATTTGCCATACCCTTATGGGTCAATACCAACTCTCCATTGGCATTGATGACATAAGTAGTGGGAACAGTGGATGATTGGTACATTGCCGGTCGATTGCTTTGTAGTGTGTAGATGGGAAGGTTGTAATTTTTTCGTTTATTAAAAGCTTTGGCAGTTTCAAAATCATCATCAAGCGAAACCATTACAAAAGCAACCTCATCGCCCATTTCTTTGTGTAGTTTGTTTATATTCGGCATTTCGGCGATACAGGGTGGACACCAAGTGGCCCACATATTCATAAAAATCACCTTGCCTTTAAAGTCTGTCAAAGAGATGGTTTTTCCATCTTTATCCATCAGTGTCAGGTTGAAATCTGCCGGAATAGGGGCTGCGGTTGTTGTCATTTCGGTTTCATCACTGCGCTCTTGAGCAATCTTCTCCACATTGGGGGTTATTAAGCCGGTAGCGAGTAGTCCACGTTGTGCAAAACCGATTACCTCGGTATGCAATCCCGTTGCATAAAGTATTATGCCCACTGCAGCAATAATTCCGTACTCGATCAACGTCTTTTTTGTGTTTTTCTTTTTTTTCTTTTTTTTCTTATTGACCATTTTTCTATTTTTTTTATTGGAAATTTTTTTTGTTTTTCTATTTTGAGTTTATTAAAAAAGTTAAAGGACAAAAGAGCAAGTTTAAAGCGTCAAGTTATTTCGACACAATCCCTAAGCAAGAAACTACAAACTAATCATCCTCTTCCGCTTTTTACTCTTCTCAATCATTTTTTTGTTCTATCTACATCTGGAATAATATTTATCTCCCTTATTCGCAATTAATGAACTGAAAATTGCCAAAGCTTTCAGCTTTTTCAGCTTGAAGCACTTTCGAAGTTAAAATAATAGTCTGTGTGTATCAACATTCAAAGATATAAACTTTTGAAAGCAATTCACAACCAATAGCACCTATTTTCAGAAATAAATAATTCTACAGAGCAGTGTCTGAAAATACTGCTATAGTGTCTATTAGAAAACCCCTTATTTTTGGTCTTTCATAAAAAAAGTGCAAAGGCAAGGCTTTCGATATCTTTATGTGTGAAATTTAATAAGGTAATAAGATCGTATTAGTGTGATATTCGCCGATTATTAAGTCTCTCACAGCTTTCTACCGAACATCAAAAGAAGAATATATTATATGTGCAGTTTGGTTTGGAACCGCAATGTCTGATTTTGCTCACATGTTTAGAAAATAATCTGACTATGAACTCGTAGAGCTGGAATCCGTGTGTCCGCCAATATTATAATAAAAAATGCCTTTCAAACCTCAAATACGTTATCATTCAATCCATAATCGTCAATTAATATTCCATGGTTTAATCTCTTTTTCCAAAATATTCTTATTTTTTTATCCTAAAAAACCTAATTCGGACAGTTATTTACGTTAAAAATGAAGATTCGATCAAAAAAAGATAAGATATTTGAAAATAAACTCAATAAGTAGTTCGTTAGTAAAATATTGTACGTATCTTTGCAGCGCATAATTTTTATCTGGTATGGGTATTTAGTCTTCACTTTATTGTTAAGTCCTTTTTCTCCTTTCTGATGCAAATAAATGCACAAATTCAATTTTTACTCAATTAATTATTATTACATGAACATTTTTGTAGCAGGCTTAAGTTATCAAATTAACGACGCCGATTTAAAAGAACTTTTTGACGAATACGGAACAGTGTCTTCCGCGAAAATTATTACAGACAGAGATTCAGGCCGTTCAAAAGGATTCGGTTTTGTTGAAATGGATGACGAAGCAGAAGCTCAACGAGCTATTGAAGAACTAAACGACGCAGAATATGACGGTCGTACTCTTGCAGTATCCGTAGCTCGTCCACGCACAGAACGCCCACAAGGCGGCGGCAATAGAGGCGGTGGTAATCGCTCTAGGGACAGATACTAAGTATCAGTCTTAAAAAAAAGAAATTATCGAAGCTGCATCTTAATGGTGCAGCTTTTTTTTGTTGTGCATAATAATAATAATAATATGGACTAAAACCCTTTCAGCGTTTCCCGACAATCAAAAAAGCGAAAGGACATAAACCGAAGCTTATGCCCTTTCTTTAAAGCGGATCAACCGAAGTATACCGCACCTCATTTCAAATGAGTTATTCTTTTATATTATTTTCTTCAACACATAATAATCGGCTAATTCACCTGTGTTTAGTTCACCCTCTTGTGTCAGCAAAATTAGTCTGTTTTTTTCTACTTTATATTGAGAAGTTTCACTTTCAGACTCTAAAGTAATTATTGATCCTGTGACAGCCCACGTAAATGTTCCTTCATCGATAAATTCATTGGCATCTCCTTCACCCAAATATTTGTAATGGGCAACGAATGTTTGATCATTTCTTAGTTCAATTGTCGTTTCAATTCCCTCACAATCGGCACACGGCATCGTACCTTTATAAACTCCAATCCAATCCAACGATATATCTGACGACTGAGGATCTATCATATTTTTATTTATTGTTGTTGAATCCCGAAGCGTACCGTCTTGCTTTTTGCCCTGATTGGTACAACTAACCAATGCAATTGCTATGAATGTCACTAATATTCCAAATTTACTCATATTCGTTCTGTTTTGTTAATTTTTTGTTAGATGATTCGAAATCATCCGCTTCGTTCACCTCGTCACTAAATAACAAATGGATTTTATTTTGGTTCATCGTTAATAGGATTGATATTGTAATTCAGTCGTTGGAAATACGCATTCACTTCGTCACCCGGTTTACCAATTTCATCTGTAGTCTGAAACGATTTTGAGCAAGAGCTGATAAATATTTTCTATTATTTAAGTCAATAAAGACGCAAAGGGTATTAGTTTTTCACCAGGGCACTATTTACACATGTTTAAATATCTCATTCAGACACGTTGCGTTATAATGATCGCCTAAAGTATAAATAATATCTTTCTCTTCTAATATGAAATCAGCACTGGGATTAGTAAACACTTCATTTCGTCTTTTGACAGCCAAAATGCTTATCCCTGTTTTATTCCGTAGGTCTAACTCTTTGATGCTCTTTTGATAGGCTACCGAATTTTTATGAATTATCATTGTGTTTATCTCAAAATCGGGGATGTTTAATTTTTCCGCTTTACTTCTCTCACCATTACTTCTAAAGGCTTTGTAGCCGTTGGCACGAATTTTGGCTAACAGTCGCTCTATCTCTTCGTGCGGAACTAAATAATGGTTCAATGCTCTGGAAAACATCTCGAGATAAGCTTCGAATTCAATGGGTATAACATCATCTGCACCCATTTCATGTAAATATTCCAAATCGTCTATATAGCGTGTTCGTACTACGATATGAAGTTTTGGGTTTAGTTTTTTTGCCGCTGTTATGATACTTGCTTTATGGCTTGTACCTTCAACATACAAAAGCATACTACTGGCATCTTTTACTGATGCTTCCTCCAAAACTGATTTATATTGGGCATCGCCATACACTGCATTGATACCTTGATTTTGCATATTGCGAACCAAGTCCGCATCAGTGTCTATAATTACAAAAGTAATATTGGCAAGTTCCATCGATTTCATTAAACTTGAATCTTGCGATTTGCCCACCAGAATGGTGTGTCCGCTTAGTTCCGGCGCATTGGGTTTGGGCAGTTTCTTCAGACCTCTTCTTACTATCAGGGGCATCGGCATTTTAGCGAAAAAATTGGTAATTGGTTTTGAGAAAATAATAAAAATGGGTGTAACACTCATACTGAGTATGGCCACAGCAAGAAACATCTGAT
Source organism: Dysgonamonadaceae bacterium (assembly GCA_028696875.1). Lineage (GTDB taxonomy): Bacteria > Bacteroidota > Bacteroidia > Bacteroidales > Dysgonomonadaceae > UBA2632. Next base: position 4,005 of record JAQVGF010000067.1, on the reverse strand, counting down.
AAAAATGATTGTCTATTAAGTGATTCGACAATCCCATTATGGCCAGAATAAATGAGAACTCTCCAATTTGAGATAAAATCAATCCCGATCTAAAAGCAATTCTAAAAGGATAGCCCAAAACAAAACTAACCAACAAAATTATTATAGATTTTAAGGCAATCAGAATGATTGTTATAATGAGTATGTTAACCCAATTGGTGATGAAAAAATTGAGATCGAGAAGCATGCCAATCGATACAAAAAAGAAGCTGGCAAAAACATCTCGAAAGGGAACTATATTTCCAATGGCTTGATAACTGTAGGAAGATTCGGAAATGGCTAAACCTGCCAAGAAAGCACCCAATGCCAAAGATAAACCCAGCCATGCAGAGAAGCTGGCAATGGCAAAACCGATGACAATGATTGCAATCAAAAATAGTTCTTGGCTATTGCTAACAGCAATTTTGTGCAATACAAAAGGAATGAACCAACGAGCAAACATGAAAGTGACACCTAATAGGGCTATTGATTTAATTAACAAAAGCAAGAGTTCACTGCCCACATTGGTATTTTCTCCGGAAAGAAAGGGAACAAAAAGCATCATGGGGACGATGATTAAATCTTGGAATATAAGTATTCCTAAACTTATTTTGCCATGGTGCGTTTCTACCTGGTCGTTCTCTTGCAGGATTTTCAGAATAATGGCTGTACTGCTCAGTGCTACTAAAAACCCTACAAATACGGCTTGATTGTAAGGGACATGGGTGAAGAAGTGCAAGATTAAAACAACAACTAAAATAGTGATAACCACTTGCATCAATCCGCCAATAAAAACAATATTCTTGATTTTGAGCAGTTTCTTTATTGAGAACTCCATACCGATGATGAACAACAGCAAGATAACACCAATTTCTGCTAAAACATCAATAATTTCTATATCAGAAATTAATCCTAATGCGTAAGGTCCCGCGATAATCCCGGTTAATAGGAAACCAACAACCGATGGTAATTTCAATTTGTTGAATATAAATATTACCAGACTTGCCAGCCCAAATATGATAACTATGACTTTGAGAAACTCTATTTCGTGCATATTTTCGTTGTCAAGGGTTTGTTGTTATGGGGGTAACTTTATGGCGCGGGTAAAGATAAATTGAGCTATTATTATGTGAAAACCTGCAACATATCCGTAGGGTTATTTGATGAAAAATTTAATCTCTTCTTTACAGAGTCAATTGTAAATCAACTGGAATGAAAGCAAAATATTTTAAGAGTTGTATCAAAAGTAGTAATTTAACTTCGGTTTTATATTAATATTTTCGATAAATTTAAATCTGGCATAAGAGTTTTTTTTCAAAATCAACATTTTTTTTCTTGCAAAGTTGTAAAACCCGAAAAATTTAAAATTGTTTTGCTTAATTTGAAAATATGAATTACGAAGTGTGAATTGTTTGCAACAACAAAAAAAGCAGGAAATATTTTCTATCTAAAATGTATATTGTATATTTGCACTATGCGAATAATTGAGGAAAGATACAATCCATACAGCATAAAGGACTGAAACTATTGTGGACAAGAGGAGATAGAAGTAAACTTCCAACGGCAATGGTTGCTAAAATTATACGCGTGTTGACAATTATAGATGCATTGGAAGAAGTACCTGACGATTTACAGAATCTTCGTTCTCTCCGTCCACATCCTTTAAAAGGGAATTTACAAGGATTTTGGGGAATGAATATAACCGGCAATTGGCGAATTATATTTCGTTTCGATAATATTAGTCGTTGCGCATATGATTTAGACTTTATAGATTATCATTAAAAAAACAAGCATTATGCTGAAACATAAAAACATACACATTCATCCGGGCGAAATACTACTTGAAGACGTAATTAAACCTGCCGGATTAACAATTAGCAAAGCTGCTGAACTATTGAGAGTGAGTCGCTTAACATTATCTAAAATAGTAAACAAGCGTGGGAGCATTTCTCCCAACATTGCTTTAAGGATAGAAGCGGTTTTTGGTGGAAAAGCCGATTTTTGGTTGCGATTGCAAAGAATTTATGATTTGGAAGAAGCACGAGAAAACTTAAGTTCGGATATACTGCAATTAGATAGATTTAATTACAGCTAAAAAGCAATTCTCGAAATATGAAAAGAGTAGATGAGTGATGCGGTGATATGATGATTTGTTGATGTGTGGTATATTGTGGTGTGGAGTGGTTGTTGAATGCCTCTAACCTCTAACCTCGAATATCTAACCTCTAACCTCTAACATCGAATCCCGAACTTTAAGAAGCAAATGGTATGGTTTGTAGGATGAGACGTATGTGGATATGCAGAATTTTCAAAATGGTTAACTAAAACCCCACACCTCATAACCCATAACCCACACCTCACACCTCTACTCAAACTTCGCATCCTTCTCAATTTTTCCCAACTGTTTTTTTAATGTAATATTTCTATTACGGCTATATTTGCGATAGCTCTCTTGAAGTTCTTTAGCCAGAGAGAATATAATCATAAGCAATATGATTGAAAATGGCAGTCCAAGTATAACAATAGCGGACTGAATGGTTGTAAGTGCGGCTTCGCCGCCAATCAACAATACCGAAAGTGCAATGGTACCTTCCATAAAAGCCCAAAACACGCGCTGAACTTTTGGCGGTGTTGATCGTCCGCTACTGGTTAGGCTACTTACCACAAGCGAACCGGAGTCACTACTTGTAATAAAAAATATAATAATGGCTATCACAGCTACTATTGATAATAGCATTTGTAAGAAGACAGAAGAAGTGAGATACTTAAACATTTCGAACAGCGATGTGGCAACGTTGCTCTCTATTGCCTGTGTGATAACACCTCCGTGTAGATTATTCAGATAAATACCCGATGCTCCCAGCACGGTCATAGCAAGCGTAATAGCAATGGTTGGTAAGGAGATAACTCCAAGAGCTATTTGTCGGATGGTTCTACCTTTCGATATTCGAGCAATAAATGTGCCTACAAAAGGCGCCCAAGAAATCCACCATGCCCAGTAAAATATGGTCCAGGTTCCTTGCCAAGCCACGTCATCGGGTTCTATTGCAGTAAATAGCCCTAAATTTATAACATCTCTCAGATAGATACCCATACCCGATAGGTAGGTGGAGAGAATATAGCCTGCCGGTCCAATAAGGGTTATTCCTAATAATAAAATTGTGCTTATCACAAGATTGGCTTCGCTCAACCATTTTATTCCTCTGGAAACTCCACTCACAACTGAGAAGGTAGCGATAATTGTAATAACTATAATAAGAATTGCCTGTACATTTGATGCATCGGGAATACCAAACACATAGTTAAGTCCCGAGTTAATTTGTTTTGCTCCAAGACCCAGCGAAATGGCCAATCCAAAAAGTACAGACAGCGTAGCAACTGTATCTACAATATCGCCCCAAATACCGTAAATTTTCTCTTTAAGTAGCGGATAAAACAGGCTGCGGATTGCAAAAGGCAAACCTTTATTATAAGAAAAATAACCTAATCCGATGGCCAAGAGTCCGTACACAGCCCATGCGTGAACTCCCCAGTCGAGATACATTACTTTGAAGTTGTCAAAAGCCGAACCACTCTGAAGAGCAGTAGGGATATTTAAATGATAAATAGGTTCTGCAACTCCATAAAAGAAAATACCGATGCCCACACCGGCACTAAACATCATGGCAAACCATGCTACATTTCCAAATTCGGGTTTGGCGGTGTATCCGCCTAATCGTATGTTTCCAAATTTAGAAAACCCTATAAAAAGTATGAATGCCAATGAGGCATTCATAGTGAGAACATATAGCCAGTTGAAGTTTTTATTGATTGCGACGTTGACACTTGCAAAGAACTCGGACGATATGTTTGGTTTTAAAATGGTGAAAATACTAAATGCAAGAACTAAAAGTGCTGTAATAACTGATACAAACAGATTCATGTCCATGCCTAATTTTGTGAAGTTTCTTGAGTAAAGCTTTTCCTTCTCTTTTTTAAAATTCATTA
>JAQVGF010000066.1:4876-10073 GCA_028696875.1 Dysgonamonadaceae bacterium | reverse complement strand
AAGAAACGATAATGAAAGGGTGGTTACTTTTCTCGAGACGAGAAAGCACTTCGGTGCGTAGAATCTCATTGGCTGAATCAATTTGTCCATATTTTGCAGCACGTTTATATGCAGAGGGAAAAAAAAGAACCTCTTTTTCGGATAATAACTGAGTAAGATCGTGGTAGAAATATCCTGCATTCTCTAAATTATTCAGAACAAACAGATAAGGCTGAGATGTCCGTTTAAATAAAGTTGCAGAAAACAATGGTACGGAAGAGCCATGGAGACCCCTCACCGAAAGTGTTTTTACTTCGGTCAATAATTTTTTTGCGGCGGCAATTTTGTCATTTTTGCCAAAAAGTTTAAGTAATTGTGATATATCCAAATCGTAGAAAATAAACAAACAAAGGTAAGCTTTTTAAATAAAATGCGCAAAATCAACTATGCTATAAAATCTTTTGAAAGTTGTGTAATGTGTTATTTAATCGAAAAAATGGTTCTTATTTGTAGTTTAAGTGTCATCAGGGAATAAATCCCTTTCGTTATCAGAAAAGAAATGTGTATAAATTAAATTTGTTAGAGCGCTTTATATCAATCCAACAACTATATTTAGAGTGCTTCTAATCGCTTAATTAAAGTTATATAAAGGGGTAGTGGCTGCTTAGTATGCCAATAGTCATCTATTTTATTTATCTTTGTATCTTATTCAAAAAACACAATTTCATGCATACAGAACCGGACTACTCACCAGATTATATATTTGAATCAAGTTGGGAGGTTTGCAACATGGTAGGAGGTATTTACACAGTATTATCTTCTCGGGCAAACTCTCTTCAAAAACTTTATACCGACAAAATAATATTTATTGGTCCTGACCTGTGGGATGAAACAGAAAGCCCATGGTTCAAAGAAGACGACTCTCTTCTGAAAGAATGGCGTGAACATGCAGATATAAAAGAGCGATTGAGAATACGAATTGGTCGCTGGCAAGTTCCCGGAAATCCGATAACTGTATTGGTGAATTTCGATAAATATTATAAGCATAAAAATGACATCTATTCTCAAATGTGGAGCAACTTCGGCGTAGATTCTTTGCCGTCGTATGGCGATTACGATGAGGCAAGCATGTTTGCATACGCAACAGGAGTTGTTATCGAAAGCTATTACAACTACTTTAAGTTAGAAAACAAAAAGGTGGTTGCTCACTTCAATGAATGGATGATGGGAATGGGAGCATTGTACATCAAGCATTTTGTTCCAAAAATTGCCACTATTTTCACGACACATGCTACATCGATAGGACGATCCATCGCAAGTAACAATCTGCCTTTGTATAAAAACTTCTATGAGTTCAACGGCGATCAAATGGCTCAAGAACTCAACATGGTTTCTAAACATTCGGTAGAAAAAATTACTGCTCAAAATGTAGATTGTTTTACTACGGTAAGTGATATCACTGCAAAAGAGTGTAAGCAGTTTTTGGGACGTGAGCCGGATGTTGTTACACCTAACGGTTTTGAAAAAGGATTTATACCGAAGAATAAAGCTTATGTACAAAAACAATCTTTGGCACGTAAAACTTTGCTTCGTGTTTCCGAAGCACTTTTAGGACATTCAATAGCAGATGATGCTCTTTTAGTGGGATTAAGTGGTAGGTATGAATACAAAAACAAAGGAATTGATGTTTTCATCGATGCACTTAATAACCTGCGTCACAATAAATATCTGAAAAAAGACACCATCGCATTTATTATGGTTCCGGCGTGGGTTAAAGATCCTCGTATGGATTTGCAGCAACGATTAAACGAACCGGGAAAAGCGAACTTCGAAAATCCACTCTTTTTTCCTTTTATCACACATAATTTGTATGAGCCACAAAACGATCCACTTCTTCTTCAACTAAAGAGATTGAATTTTACAAACTCTGAGAATGAGAGAGTAAAGGTAATTTTTGTGCCTTCTTATCTTAATGGGAACGATGGAATTTTTGGAACAACCTATTATGATTTGCTGATTGGGTTAGATGCTACAGTTTTCCCTTCTTACTATGAGCCGTGGGGATACACTCCACACGAAAGTGTCGCGTTTTCTGTACCCACCATAACTACTTCTCTCTCCGGTTTTGGAGCGTGGGCGCAAAAAATGGGCGATGAAGAAGGAATAGACGACGGAGTTGAGGTAATCTATCGTGATGAAGACAACTACGCTTATGTAGCCAACGCTATCGCAAATACACTCTTTGAATTATCTCAAAAAAGCAAAGAGGAAATTAAAGAAATTAAAAATGCAGCATTAGGTTTTGCTGATTTGGCTGATTGGGAGCACTTCATTCAGTTTTATCAGGAAGCTTATGGCATTGCATTGCAAAATTCAAGAAAAAGGACATTGGAGAAATCTTAAAATAATGGATAGTCATAGATATAATAAGTCCGGTCTGGAAAGACTCAATTGCTGACAATTAATCTTTTTCTACTCTTTGTCCCTAAAAAAAGCCTAATAATCAGTATTCAGCCAAAGCCTCCTCGTAGGAGATTTAGGGGATAAAAAGCAGAAGAATTGACTTTTTAGACAGAACTCAATAAAGAAATCGGAAATCTCAGTTGAAAACAAAACTAAACCGAGAACGTTAATTCTTATAGGTTTCACAAACACCTTCATGTATAACAAAGAAATAAATAAAAACAGATAAAAAAATGATTGTAAAAACCAGTTATTCAAATACGCCTGTATGGCGCGATTTGCAAGCATATTCAATACTACCTGATGAGCTACTTCCTTTGCAGGACATAGTTCACAACCTGTGGTGGACATGGAACGAAGAAGCCAAAGCTCTTTTTGAGGTTATGGATCCGGTAGGATGGGAGGAGAGCGATAAAAATCCTGTTGTGATGTTGCAAAATTTAACCTCAGAGCGAGGAGAAGAAATTATCAAAGACAAATACCTCATGCAACGCATGCAAGTGGTTTACGATAAATTTACTGAATATATGAGTGTAGAGCTCGATTCGAGCAGACCCACTGTTGCTTATTTCAGTATGGAATATGGGATGACACACGTTTTGAAAATCTATTCAGGTGGTTTGGGCGTTTTAGCCGGCGATTATCTAAAAGAAGCGAGTGATAGCCGGGTGAATATGACAGCTGTAGGTTTTCTTTACAGATTTGGTTATTTCACACAATGGCTGGCATTAGATGGTCAACAAATAGCCAATTACGAAGCACAAAATTTTGGAAGTTTACCCATTACAATGGTTAATAACGAGGATGGAACTCCTTTTGAGCTTAATGTAGAGTTTCCACACCGCAATGTATTGGTGCATGTATGGCAAGTGTCTGTAGGTAGGATTAAACTTTATCTGATGGATACAGATGTAGAAAGTAATACGGATGAAGACCGTTCGATAACCCACAAACTTTATGGTGGCGATTGGGAAAACCGAATGAAACAAGAATATTTGTTGGGTATTGGCGGTATAAAATTGCTTGACAAATTGGGAGTGAAAAAGGATGTTTATCACATGAATGAGGGACATGCTGCTCTTATTAGTGCTGAACGTTTGAATAAATACATCAACGAAGAAAAGTTAACTTTCAATCAAGCGAAAGAAGTTGTACGGTCTTCTACGCTCTATACTGTTCATACACCTGTTCCTGCCGGACACGATTATTTCGAAGAGGATATGATAAAGAAATATATGGGAAGTTATGCTGATAAGCTTGGCATTTCGTGGCAACAATTCATGGATATGGGTCGCGAAAATCCGGGAAGCGATGAACGTTTTTCAATGAGCGTATTTGCTTTGAACACAGCGCAAGAAGCAAATGGCGTGAGTCTCCTTCATGGCAGAGAATCACAAAAAATGTTTCAACCTGTTTGGAAAGGATATTTTCCCGAAGAGTTGCATGTGGGGCATGTAACCAATGGTATTCACTTACCAACATGGGCATCTTCAACAATTAAGTCATTGTATTTTAATCATTTTGATGAAAACTTCATCAATGACCAATCTAATATTGATATATGGAATAAAGTATATGATATCGATGATGAGGAAATCTGGTCGTTGCGAAGAATCTTAAAAAAAAGATTGATAGATTACATCAAGTATGAATTCAAAGAAGGATGGCTGAAAAATCAAGCGAATCCACGTCGTATCATGGCAGTGGTTGATGGGATTAATCCCAAGGCATTAATTATAGGTTTTGGACGTAGATTTGCAACATACAAACGAGCTCATCTTTTATTTACTGACTTGGAAAGACTTTCAAGAATTGTAAACAATCCGGACAAACCGGTTCAGTTTATTTTCACCGGAAAAGCACATCCGGCTGATGGTGGTGGTCAAGGTTTAATTAAACAGATTGTCGAGATTTCACGTCGCCCTGAATTTTTAGGTAAAATAATTTTCCTTGAAAATTACGATATGCGTTTAGCGAAGCGACTGGTTTCGGGTGTAGATGTGTGGCTAAATACGCCTACGCGTCCGTTGGAAGCTTCCGGAACATCGGGACAGAAAGCTGCGATGAATGGAGTGTTAAACCTATCTGTTTTAGATGGCTGGTGGTACGAAGGTTATCAAGAAGGAGCCGGTTGGGCAATTACCGACGAGAGAACATACGAAAACCAAGATTATCAGGATGCTCTTGATGCTTCAACGATTTATTCTTTATTGGAGAATGAAATTGTGCCACTATATTTCGATCAAGACGAAAACGGTTGTGCACACGGCTGGGTAAAATATGTGAAAAACTCGATGGCTGAAATTGCCCCTCATTATACTACTAAACGTATGATGGATGACTATTTCACTAAATTCTACAACCCTCTTGCAAAACGTTCTAAGTTTATTTCAGAAAACAATTTCGCCAAGGCGAAAGAGTTGAGCGCTTGGAAAGAAGAGATGGCACAGAAGTGGGATACATTCGAAGTGGTTAAAGTAAACTACGATTGCGATCAGAATGTTCTGCCCGCCGATGCAACCAATGGTTTGTGTGGAGAAGTAGTTATTGACAAAAAGGATATGCAAGGTGATTTGGGTGTAGAGTGTGTGGTAGTAAAATACGATTCTTCTACCAATGAAGCGCAGTTCCTCAATTCGTTTGAATTTAATCTTGTGAAACAAGAAGGGTCATTGTTGTATTTCGAAATGCACGAATCGATACGCAATCCCGGAATACATCAGTATGCACTGCGTGTATATCCAAAAAATGTGGA
>JAQVGF010000066.1:0-4776 GCA_028696875.1 Dysgonamonadaceae bacterium | reverse complement strand
CGGGTTTCCAGATAATCAAAATCAGTTCCTTCTTTCAATCCTTCTGCCAGTGCGTTCATGTCGCGCCCCGACATGCCACCGTAGGTGATAAATCCTTCGTTGAGGATACAAAACATTTGGCTACGTTTCCACAACTCTTCCGATTTGAAAGCTACGAATCCGCCCATGTTCACAATGGCATCCTTTTTCGATGACATGGTCATGATGTCGACATAAGAGAACATCTCTTTCACAATGTCTTTAATGCTTTTTTCTGCAAATCCTTCTTCGCGGGTTTTAATGAAATAAGCATTTTCGGCAAAACGAGCTGCATCCATTTGCAACAAAACACCATATTTACTACATAATTTTGATACTTCCCGAATATTTTGCATTGAAACCGGTTGTCCACCCGCCGTATTATTGGTTATAGTAAGAATCACTACCGGAATTTTTTCTTTTGGATATTTCTTCAATACTTTTTCAAGTTTCGCAATATCCACATTGCCTTTAAAGGCAATTTCCAACTGTGTATCGGCCGCTTCGTCAATGGTGCAATCAACAGCGTGTGCTTTTCGGAATTCGATATGACCTTTGGTAGTGTCAAAATGTGAATTGCCGGGCAAAATATCGCCTTCTTTTACGATTGTGGAATAGAGCACATTTTCAGCAGCTCTTCCCTGGTGCGTAGGAATAAAATAATCGAATCCAAGAATCTCTTTGATAGCATTTTCCATGTTGTAATAAGAGCGCGATCCGGCATAACTCTCATCGCCTTGCATCATTGCCGACCATTGGTTGTCACTCATGGCGCCTGTGCCGGAGTCTGTAAGTAGATCAATAAAAACATGATCGCTTTTCAATCCGAAAAGATTGTAATTTGCTTCTTTAATCCATGTAGCACGTTCGCTGCGTGTGCTTCTTTTGATGGTTTCTACCATTTTAATTCGGTACGATTCTGAGAATGGTAATTTCATGATTTTGTGGTTTATATGTTTATGATTAAAAGATTTATTTAAGTTTTCAAAGTCCCTCTGGTAGGGCACGAATGGATATCCGCACTAACTGCGGTGCTTTACTTATCGGAACGGACATCCGCCGCTTGCGCACATTTGCAATACGTTAGCGGTAAATTTTTTAGCTATCTCACTGGTGCAGATATTTATCTGTGCAATTTACATTATTCTAAATGACACGAATGGATATCCGCGCCAACTGCGGAATCATTATTAGAAAAAACAAAATAGAGGAGTAGCAAAATTTTGGCAACGCAAAAGGACTGAAAACGTAAAGCATTGTGTCTCTACGTTTCCGAAATTTAATAATGGTATTGATCGCGGCGTTTTATGTTTAGGTAAAGTTGTTTTTGTGTCATGCTCACATGTAGATGTTCATTATATAATATCTGATTTAATCTTCTATCTCTTCAGTTTGACCATAATCTTCGGGATCGTAACCTTCGTAGTCATTGAAAAGGAAATCATTATACGGAAAACGTGTAATGTGTACTTCTTTCACTTTATTGTAAAGCATCTCTTTCAATTCATCAATATTTTCTTTTTCTTTTGCTGAAATAAATATACAATTTTCTTTCAATTTACTCATCCAGCTTTTCTCCAACTCTTTTAGAGAAACATTATTTTTTGTTTCAGGTGTTAAATCATCTTCCTCTTTTGGAGTATAAGAAAATGCATCAATTTTGTTGAAAACTATAATGCTTGGTTTTTCTTCTTTGTCAATTTCGAACAGTGTATTCTCAACAATCTTAATCTGTTCCTCAAAACCGGGGTGAGAGATATCAACCACATGAATCAGAATATCTGCTTCGCGCACTTCATCCAGTGTAGATTTAAACGACTCTACGAGATGCGTAGGGAGTTTTCTGATGAATCCCACAGTATCAGTTAACAAGAAAGGCAAGTTGCCCACAACCACTTTCCGCACAGTTGTATCCAACGTGGCAAAAAGCTTATCTTCGGCAAAAATGTCCGATTTGCTCAGCAAATTCATTAGAGTAGATTTACCAACGTTGGTGTAACCTACGAGTGCTACGCGCACCAGTTTCCCGCGATTTTTTCGCTGTACTGCTTTTTGCTTGTCAATCGATTCAAGTTCTTTTTTTAGTCGCGATATCTTATCCAAAATTATTCGACGGTCAGTCTCTAACTGTGTTTCCCCCGGACCACGCATAAATCCACCACCGCGTTGTCTGTCTAAGTGAGTCCACATACGCGTTAGACGAGGCAGTAAATATTGATATTGCGCCAGCTCTACTTGTGTTTTTGCGTGCGCTGTTTGCGCCCGCATGGCAAAGATTTCTAAAATAAGGCTTGTCCGGTCCAAAATAGGGACATTCAATCGTTTCTCGATATTTCTGATTTGTCGTGCTGATAATTCATCATCAAAAATAACTAATCCTATTTCGTTTTCACCTGAATTTTCACTTTCTTCCCCATCTTCATCTTTTTTGCTATCGATATATTCTTTAATTTCGTTAAGTTTACCGGTGCCAACAAAAGTAACAGAATTTGCGATAGGAAGACGCTGTGTAACTCTGTGAACCGGATTTATTTTAGCCGTTTGAGCTAAAAACTCCAGTTCATCTAAATATTCGGTTACTTTTTCTTCACTTTCTTCCGGTGTAATTAATCCCACCAAAATTGTGTTTTCGCTTTTTATGTCTGTTACAATAAAATCTTTCATTTACGAATCTTATGGATATTTTTGAGTTGTTTTTCTGAGGCATTGTCACAAAACAACATCGCCTGTTTTTATTCAATTTATTTCCTGATAAAGCCTTAGCAAGAATAACAATATTTTCTATTACAAATGTAATGAATAATTCATAGATTAAATAATTTATTTAGTCTTAGCCGTTTTCTTATTAAAGACTCGGAAACTCAGTCAAAGTCCCCTATCATCAGGGGATTTAGCCCGCGTTGTTCATCACAATTAAAGAACGTAAACATTATACATTTAGTAATCAAAGACTTATATGCTCATTGCGCTTTGATATTTATATCTATTTTTGGGTATTGTTCGTTTTTATCTTTACGTATCTGCTGTGCCAGTAAACTCCTTGAAATAGACCTCTATATCAGCGGAGTTCGACGCCTTGCATCTACGCAAAGCTACAAACGTGAATAATACGGGTTAGAACAGTAGACTTATTGGAGTACTCTCAACTCTCATGTCTGTTTTTAACTTTTAACTTTTAACTTTCAATTCTTCACTCTTCACTCTTAATTCTCCTCCAATCAACTAAACAATCATCCCACTTGCAAGGCAAATATGTTCATCAGTATCATAAATCACACCGAATTGTCCGGCAGCAATTCCTTGAATTTTTTCATCCGATCTGATTTGGTACATATCACCAATTTTCGATATTTTGCCTTTGGTAAATTCAGGCGTGTGACGAATTTTGAAGGTTATCTCTTTTTCAGAATCAAAATCTCCCCAAATGTCTTTGGTGATAAATTGAAAACCCGATAAATTCACTTTGTTACCGTATTGGAACTCGGTATCGTATCCTTTCGACACATAAATAATATTTCGGTTGATATCTTTTTTGATAACAAACCACGGACCGCCACTTAAGCCCAACCCCTTGCGCTGACCAATAGTGTGAAACCAATATCCATGATGAGTGCCCAATATATTGCCGGTTTCCAATTCCACAATTTGCCCTTTTTTCTCTCCCAAATAACGTTTAATAAAATCGTTATAATTTACTTTTCCCAGGAAACAAATGCCCTGACTATCTTTTCGGGTTGCCGAAGGCAGTTGTTCTCTTTTTGCAATATCTCTTACCTCCGATTTCAGCAGTCCACCAATGGGCAACATCAATTTTGATACTTGCAGATAATCTATTTGACCCAAAAAATAGGTCTGATCTTTAATTTTATCTTTTGCTGTAGAGAGCCAGGTTAGTTCGTCTTTTTCTGTTGTTGTTGCATAATGTCCCGTTGCAATTTTGTCGAATTGATATCCCCATTTCTCATTAAATATACCAAACTTAATCAGTTTGTTGCACATCATATCGGGATTGGGAGTCAGACCACGACGCACATTGTCGATTGTATATTTTACAACATTCTCCCAATATTCGGTATGGAGTGACACAATTTCTAATTTGCATCCATATTTTTTGGCAATAAACGACACAATTTCTATATCTTCTTCGGCAGGACAATCCACAAAACCGTGTTCGTCTTCCATCCCAATTTTTATATAAAAAATGGTTGGATTAAAACCCTGTTCTTTTAGTTGATGTACAACCACTGAGCTGTCAACTCCACCTGATACCAATGCTGCTATTTCCATAATCTTTAAAACAAACCACAAAAATACACAGAACTCATGGATATATAAAACAATCCAAAACAGGGATGAAATAATTTATGTGAAATTCCTTAAATCAAAGCTTTGATATTAGATTTGTCAATTTTCTTTAAGTGAAAAATCAGTTGGAATCAATCATGTTGATGCTAAACAAGCAAACAAGGAAATTTTTTTATAGTAAATGGCACTTATAGAAACGAATATTTCACTACCTTTACAAGTTAGAATTAACGGTGAAGTATTCATACAATGAAGACAATCATACCAAGATATAATTCTATAAGTGCAATGTGAAAAGAGTTTTGCTGCGCATTGTAATGACTCAGAATCAGATTATTGAGTCTTTAAGAAAGAAAACAACAACAACATATATAATGATTTACAAATGGAACTTTTTAACCCTAACACACGAAGAACAGGATAAAAAAACAAAATTAACCGACGAGTTATCAA
>JAQVGF010000065.1 GCA_028696875.1 Dysgonamonadaceae bacterium | reverse complement strand
CGCCTTATATCGAAATGTGCCGAGGCGGCCATCCCTCCAATCACCATAGTAAAACCGGCCACAACTAACAATGTATTGAGCCAAAAAAACTGGTCTTGAACAAAAAAGAGAGTGAAAAAACGTATCAGAGCATACACCCCAACTTTGGTTAACAAACCTGCAAAGAGGGCAGTTACAGTTATATTCGGGGTATGATACGAAGCAGGTAACCAAAAAAACAGCGGAAAAACAGCCGCTTTTATTCCAAAAGCGATAAAAAATAATGTTGTGGACGAGTTAATAAGTATAGACTGTTCGTTCTCGCGCAATATTTGTGCCAGGTGTGCCATATTTAAAGTTCCGGTTTCACCGTACAACAAACCCAATCCGGCCAAAAAAAGTAGGGAACCGATTAAGTTTAATGCCATGTACTTGATACCTCCCTCCAATTGATCGCTTGAGTTTCCGATAACAATCAGTACAAACGACGAAATCAGAATCACCTCGAACCAAACATACAGGTTGAAAACGTCGCCTGTTATAAAAGCACCATTAACTCCCAAAACAAGTCCGAAGAAAAAAATATAAAACTTATTTGTTTTATGACTTCCACTCATAAATCCGATAGCATAGATGGAGACAGCCAAAACAATGAACGAAGCAACAATAAGCATAATAGTGCTTAGGTAATCCACCACCAAAGTAATGCCCATGGGAGCATCCCAGCCTCCCATATTCAAAGCCAGAACGCCGTACTCAGTAACTTGTACAAACAAATAAACAGAAACAGCCAGCAATACGGCACTGCCAAGCACACCGATAAATTGAGCGGCACGATTTGATTTTATCAATACAAATACCAGTATGAGTAGAAATGGAACTAATATGGGTAAAGCTATAGCTGTCATAGAGTTAATTATCAGTTTTTGTAAGTTGATCCAAATCCTCTGTACCGGTAATCTCAAAAAACTTGAGCTTTAAAGCAAGTGCAAAAACCACTATACCAAAACTTATCACTATCGATGTGAGTACAAATGCTTGTGGAAGTGGATCTGCCATTTCACTTGCATTTTGTACTACTCCATCAACAAAGGCAGGTTCACCTGCAACAATGCCCGAAGCCAAAAAAACGATTAAATTGGTGGCATTACCTATGAACATGATTCCGATAATAAACTTTAAAATACTGCGTCGCAAAAGCATATAAACTCCTGCAGCGTAAAGCACTCCAACTAAAACGGCTAATATTATTTCCATTATTTACGATATGCTAAGGTGAAGAAAAATAGTAAGGTGACTCCTATCACTCCCATAAAAACTCCTGTGTCGAACAGCAGTGGTGAACCCAGTTCGAGTTTTCCCAATATACCCATGGGGATGCTTACCCAGACACCTTTCATCAACACTTCAGATTGAAATAGGCTGGGCAAAAAACTGGATAACACAAAGGCTAAACCTAATGCTATATATGTCTCCGGCTTTACTTTTAATTTTTTTTGAACCTGGCGCCAATCTAAAGCGAAACTATAAAACACGATAGCAAGTGCTGTCAGCAGACCTCCTATAAAGCCACCGCCGGGATAGTTGTGCCCGCGCAACAGTGCAATAAGGGAGAAAAACACCAACAAGCTCCTTACATAGGGTGATGCCAATTGAAGAATAACTGAATTCATGTTTTTTTGGTTTTAAGTAAAACAAAAACACCCATAGCTGCAATAATCAGCACCGTAACTTCTCCTAAAGTATCTAATGCTCTAAAATCCACCAATATTACATTGACCACATTTTTCCCGTGTGCTTTAACAAAGCTGTTCTTCACCATCATATCCGATATGGAATGATTAAATTCAACATTTAAAGCCTTGAGGGCTAACACCGTCATTACACTACCAAAGGTGAGAGAGATAATTAAATCGCGTACTCTGGTAAGTTTAGACGACAATGTTTCAAAAAGCGGCAGACGTTGCAACACCAGCACAAACATGACCACGACAAGCGTTTCGACTAATATTTGAGTAATGGCCAAATCAACAGCACTATAATAAAGGTATATCAGTGAAATGCCATATCCGGTAACACCCATTGAAATGATGGTCGCAATGCGCGATCGAGCTATAGCAGCGTATATGGTAGAGCAGGTAATGATGGCCACCAAACCTGAGATGTACAATGGAGTTAAACTAAATTGAGTTTCCAACACCCAGTTGCGCGTAACATAAACTTCAAACCAGAGTAAAGCGGAGGCAAACACTATTACCGTGAGTATATAGAAGCGATGGTAACCATGTTGTAATCGTTTTGTGTTACGTTCCGAAAAATTTAAAAAACCGTCAAGCAACTGATTAAATATATTGGTAAATTCAATAATGAAAATACGGTTGTTAATGGATCTCCACTTGATGAGGAATTGCTTTTTGTATAACGCAATGACAAAAATTGTCATGCCAAGCACTATCGTAAGCAAGCTAAGTAAAAAAACATCATTGAAACCATGCCACAATTGAAGTTCCACATCTATGAACTCTTTTCGGATACTGCTGAGTGCAGGTTCTACTAGGACATCGCCAAGTACAGCCGGCGAAAGACCAAGTAGTAAACTGAGCAAGGTGAGCACGCCGGGACCCAATAAATAGAGATATCCTTTTTCGTTAGGCTGTTTGGGATAATCACCTTGTTTACCCAAAAATACTTTAAACATAAAATACATGGAAACGGCAACCATCAGTGTATTTCCGGCAACGCCCAATATTAGCACCAGTGAAGCAATACCAGGCGATTGTATTTTTGCTTCGTAAATGAGTTCTTTACCTAGGAAACCCAGCGTAGGTGGTAAACCAGCCATGGAAAGCAAAGCCAGTATACTGATTATAAATGTGATGGGCATATGTTTGTACAAGCCGCCAAGTTTAGACAACTCTCTCGTGCCGGTTTTTTTGTCGATAAAACCGGCCACCATAAACAATGCCGCTTTATAAAAAGCATGCACAAATAAAAACAGCATAGCCGCTTTTATCGAAAGCGTAGTATCAATACCGATAAGCAGCACCAAAATACCCAACGAACTAATGGTGGTATAGGCAAGTATGGCTTTGAGATCGGTTTGTGTAATTGAAAAGTAGGCACCCAAAAACATGGTTGTTACGCCCACGAGGGTGATGATATATGTCCATTCGATTGTTCCGCCAAGCACGGGGTTAAGCAATGCCAACAAAAATACGCCTGCTTTAACCATCGTTGCCGAGTGCAAATAGGCACTTACTGGTGTTGGAGCCTGCATGGCTCCGGGTAACCAGAAATGGAAAGGAAATTGTGCCGATTTTGTAAATGCGCCCGCCAATATCAGGAGAAGACCCGGGAGGTAAAATTCACTACTTTTTATACTTTGGGCACCCTCTAACCAGTCGGTCACTGAATAACTGTCTACAATGCTGCCCAACAGCAAAACACCCGTCAACAACAATAACCCTCCGAAAGCAGTTATAATAAGCGATTGAAAGGCAGCCTTACGCGCCAGCTCTTTTTTGTTGAAGAAACTTATGAGCAGGAATGAAAGATAACTGGTGAGTTCCCAAAAAACAAAAAGCTGTATAAGATTTGCCGACAGTACAAGGCCGAGCATCGCTCCACCGAAAAGGAAAAGCTGAAAATAAAATTTATCAGTACCCTCGTAGCTTTTCATGTAGGCCGAAGCATATAAGAAGACTAACGTGCCAATACCGGTTATAAGGAGGGCAAAAACCAAACTTAAACCATTTAATAAAAACTCAAGATTAAGTCCTATTTGTGGTATCCAATGGATTACGGTTACTATTCCGTTACCGTTTGTAGCCTCCGGTATTTTTGAAAAGAAGTAAACAAAAAACAGTGTTTGAACAAGTGCCAGAATGACACCCACATGCTTTTTTAACCAACCGGGTAAAATAAATATTCCGAGAGCGAACAGAAAGTATATTAATAATATATATTGCAACGGCGTTAAATATTTGGGTTAAGTGAGCATATTAAATCATGATGATTTACGAGGACTTTTCTGGCAGGTACTAAATATAAATTGTCTCAGAATCAATATTTCTATTACCCTGAAATTCGAGGATAAAAATGGAATCTGTCAGATAGAATGCTCTCTTTGAAATGTTAAATATAAACTAATATTTACCTAACTGATACGGCGCAAAGATAATAAGAATAAATTATATATGGTGGGTAAAGTGATAAAAAACGTTTAACAAGAATAGGTAAGAAAACTGTGAATTTGTATGCCATTGCTTTCAGGACGCGACTCGAAGCGCTACCGCACGAGTCCTCTCGCGTGGTTTAGATGCAGGTTGCACATCGGGGTGCGACTACAAAGTCGTACCCCAAGTAGCAGCACAACCCTAATAAAAAAACGGACTGCAATTTTAATTTGCAATCCGTTTTTTAATTATTTAGTTCAAGTCAAAGACTAAGATATAAAGTTGCTATCTTCTTTTTTTGGTTATCACAACTTCGCTTTCTGTACTATCTTTTCTTGTCATAATATTGTAAGCAATTGGAGCAGCTATAAACAAACTGGTTGCAGTACCTACAACAATACCAATTAACATGGCAAATACAAAGCTTCTTACTGCATCTCCACCAAAGAAGAAAATCATAAGAATTACAAGGATTGTACTCACACTGGTATTAATAGTTCGTGCCAATGTTGCATTTAAAGAATCGTTGATGAGATCAAACAGATTTCGTTTAGGATAGAGATTTCTATATTCCCTCACACGGTCAAATACTACTACCTTGTCATTCACGGAATATCCGATAACAGTCAATATTGCCGCCACAAACGTTTGATCAATCTCCATGGAGAATGGCATAATTTTGTAGAGCAACGAATATAAGGCAATTACTGAAAATGCATCGATAGATAGAGCTGTAAGGGTTCCAACTGAGAAAGTCCAGTTTCGGAAACGAACAAATATATAGATACCCATGAAAATAAGTGCTATAAGCAATGCCCAGAAAGCACCTTGCACTATATCTTTGGCTACACTTGGCCCAACAGTTTGTGAACTTTGAATGTAATCGTCTATGGTGTTTCCCGGAGCAATATAGCTGCTAAGATTTTCTCCTAATAGACCTTTAATTTCGTCTTCAATATCGGGGTCATCACTATCAATCATATAATTGGTGGAGATACGTACCTGGTTGCTAGAGCCAATTGTTATAACTCTTACATTATCGCCAAATACAGGAGCTAATGCATCTTGAACGTCTGTCGTTTTCACAGGTTCATCAAATCTTACTACGTAGTTTCTTCCTCCTGTAAAGTCAATTCCTCTATTTAGTTGAAGGGTAGCAAGTGATATTATTCCTATCAAAACAAAACCACCTGCAATCATGAAAGCTTTCTTTCTCTTCTCTAAAATTTTGAATTTGGGGTTGGTCAAAAAGTTTTTTGAAGCATTTGTGGTAAAAGTAAGATTTTGCCATCTTCCTTTTGCAAATTGTGCTTCGTATACCAAACGTGTGAGGAATACTGCTGTAAGAAACGAGGACGAAATACCAATGATTAAAGTAATTGCAAATCCTTTGATAGGACCTGTTCCAAAGTAAACCAACACAATAGCAGTAATAACCGTTGTTAAGTTAGAGTCAAAAATCGCAGAGAAAGCGTTTTTATACCCATCTTCTACCGCTTTACGCAATGTTTTTCCGCTGGCAAGTTCTTCTTTGATTCGTTCGTTAATAAGCACGTTTGCGTCAACAGCCATACCCAACGAAAGAATCATACCTGCAATGCCTGGTAAGGTAAGAACCGCCTGAAATGCAGCTAAGGCACCAAGTATAAAGAAAAAGTTGAGGAGCAATGCAGCGTTTACAATAGCTCCGGGAATCATTCCATAGAGCATGAAAGTAAATGCAAACAACACTACCAATGCCAGAATAAATGACACCAATCCTGCATTAATTGCTTCCTGACCCAATGATGGACCCACGATGTCTTCCTGGACAATTCGAACACCCGCTTTCATCTTACCTGATTTAAGCGTGTTCTCCAAGTCTTTCGCCTCTTCGGGCGTAAAGTTTCCTGTAATTTGTGAGCGTCCTCCCTCAATTTTGTCGTTCACATTGGGAGCTGAATAAACATATCCGTCCAGAACGATTGCTATGGCTCGTCCTTTTTCAGTTCCTGTAATGGTTGCCCATCGGCTCGATCCGGCTGAGTTCATCTGCATGCTCACTTCCCATGCGGAGCCACGTTGACCTTGGTCGGCACGTGCCGAAACAACTACGTCACCATCAAGAGCAGGTCCGCGTTTAGATCCGTCGCCTCTTAAGGCAAACAGTTGATAATAGGTTTCGCGCGTATCTACGGCTTTAAAACCCCATTTAAATCTTACATCAGCGGGGAACGAATCACTGAATTTATCCAGCAGAAAGTTTACTTTTGCCGTATCATTTTTTGAAACTGTTCCAACAATTGCACCGGATGCACCACCCATTGCAAAATAGGGTTCTGCAAAATATTGGGTGAAGCTTTTATCAATGGTAATCTTTTTTCTATCTAAACCATCGACGCTCGTTTCAGGCTCTTTTTCAGTAACTAATAAAGAATCGGCTGAAATGGAATCTGTTACTTCATCTTCCGGAGCAGGAGTTGCAGATTGTTGTGATGCAACAAAAGCAGCTGATCGGGAGTTGATATCGTTGAACCCATTTAATAACTCATTTACATTATAAGTTTTCCAAAATTCCAGATTCGCACTTCCTTGCAGAAGTCTGCGCACACGTTCCGGCTCTTTAATACCCGGAAGTTCGATCAAAATTCTCTCAGCGCGTTCCAGTTTTTGAATGTTAGGTGCTACCACACCAAAGCGGTCTATACGCGTACGCAGTACATTAAAAGAGTTATCTGCAGCACTTACTAATTCGTGGCGTAATTCTGAAATTACTTTATCGTTTGTGTCGCCCGGATTAATCCGGTCACTCATTGTAATGCTAAAAATGTTCGCCAATTTTGCATTGGGATCAATGGCTTCATATTTTTGTTGGAAAAGCGATATAAAGTCTTGTGAACTTCCTCTTCGGTTTTCAGCAACAGTTTCGCGAAGCGCTTGATTAAATTGCGGGTCATCGGTATTGGCCAATGAGCTTAAAACTCCTCGCGCGTCAATTTCGAGAATTACGTTCATACCGCCTTTTAGGTCTAAACCTAAACCAATTTCTTTTTCGCGAATTTGTTTTAGCGTATAGCCTAAATAGACTTTCTCAGTTGACATTGAGTCAAGATATTGAGTCTTTAGGTTCAAATCTCCACCGGAATACGCTTCGGCTTTTCTTTCGTAATGATTACTTACCACAGAAAATGATAAATAATACAAACTAATAAGCCCAAGTAAAATAGCGAAGGTTTTTATAAATCCTTTGTTTAACATTACAGTTTTGCTTTTTTTATTGTTGTTTGATATTTAAATGATTATCAATGTATGATATTAAAAATAGAGGCATTTTCATGCCTCCTATTTTTACGCTTGCAAATATAAACTTTTTTTATCTTTTTGAAGAGTTTATACGCAACTTTTTTTCTTAACGACAGTTATGTCCGTAAAAGTTTCTTCCCAAATAGCTTGAAATGGGTTAGTTTACAAAACCTCTGTTTTTAAGTAAATAAATTGGATCAGGTTCTGCGCCTCTGTATTTTTTGTAGAGTTCCATCGGATCTTCTGAGTTACCTTTCGACAAAATGTTTTCGCGAAACGATTTTGCACTTTCCTGATCGAAAATACCTTTTTCTGCAAATGGTTGGAAAGCATCGGCATCTAATACTTCTGACCATAAATAGCTGTAGTAGCCGGCAGAGTAGCCACCACTAAAGATGTGCGAGAAGTATGTACTGCGGTAGCGAGGAATAATCTCATCGATTAAACCAATTTTTGCCATCGATTTTTTCTCGAAATCGCGCACATCAAATTCTCTTTGTTCTTTTTGAGTATGGTAATCCATATCCATCAGGGCAGCAGCCGTAAATTCAGTAGTAATGAAACCCATATTGAATTTTGAAGCAGCATCCATTTTTTCTATTAACGAATCGGGAATTACTTCTCCTGTTTCGTAATGCTTAGCATAGAGTTTTAGTACTTCGGGGTGAAATGCCCAGTGTTCCATAACTTGTGAAGGCAATTCAACAAAATCGCGTGGGACACTTGTTCCTGACAAACCGCTGTAGTTAACGTTGGACAACATGCCGTGTAGGGCATGACCAAATTCGTGGAAAAGTGTTTCCACCTCATCTAAGGTCAAAAGAGAAGGAGCTTCTGGTGTTGAACGTGTAAAATTGCCTACGTTGTAAATTAATGGACGAATATTTTCTCCATTATCAATGCGTTGACCGCGAAAACTGCTCATCCATGCACCTGCATTCTTACCGGGACGTGGAAAATAATCGGTGTAAAAAATGGCTATATGCGATCCATCGGAATCGGTAACTTCGTATGCTTCCACTTCGGGATGATATACGGGAACGTTTTCCAATTTGTTGAAATTCAGGCCATACAATTTATTGGCTGTTGCAAAAACACCTTCACGAACATTTTCCATTTGGAAATAAGGCTTGAGCTCTTCTTCGTTTAATGCAAATTTTTGCTCTCTCAATTTTTCTGTGTAGTACCACCAATCCCACGATTGTAGTTTGAAATCTCCACCTTCAGCATCAATGAGTGCTTGCAATTCGGCAGCCTCTTTCTTAGCTTGAGGAACAGCATAATTCCATACTTCGTTTAACAGCTTATAAACATTTTCGGGTGTTTTGGCCATACGCTCTTCCATCACAAAGTCGGCGTGCGTGTCGTAGCCCAACATGTTGGCTTTCTGTATACGCAAGTTTACAATCTTATTAATAATCTTTTTGTTATCAAATTCATTGTCGTTGTCGCCACGATTGTACATTGCTTTGTACAGCTTTTCACGCAATTCACGCTTGTCTGCATATTGCAAAAAAGGCAACCAACTGGGTTTATGAAGTGTGAAAGCCCACTTGCCATCCATATCTTTTGCTTTCGCAGTTTCTGCTGCAGCAGAAACAACTCCTTGTGGAAGTCCGGCTAAATCTTCTTCGTTGTCAACAACCAATGTAAATGAATTAGTTTCTTTCAGTAAGTTGTTTCCAAACCGTAGTGTAAGTGCGGACAGTTCTTTATTTATTTCTCGTAGCTCGTCTTTTTGTTCCTCATTCAGCATAATACCCGAACGGACAAAGTCTTTGTAATACATGTCTAGCAAACGGTACTGCTCAGTGTTGAGACCAAGGTTGGCAGAATCTTTGTGCAAGGTGTTTATTCTCTCGAACAATTTGTTGTTCAAATAAATATTATCGCTATGCTCAGACAACAGGGGCGACAACTCTTCGGCAATAGCTTGAATGGTGTCGTTGTTTTCAGCACCTTTCAATCCATAAAAAACCCGAGACACACGTGTCAAAATAGCTCCGCTATTGTCTAATGCTAAAACGGTGTTTTCAAATGTGGGCGCTTCCGGATTGTTGACAATAGAGTCAATTTCTTCGGATTGTTGTTTAATTCCGTATTCAAATGCAGGTTTAAAATCATCGTTGGTGATTTTTTCAAAAGGAGGCATTCCGAAAGGAGTGTCAAATTCCGAGTAAAAGATGGTGCCTTTTTCGGCAGAATCCTTGTTCATTGTACAAGAAATCAACATCATAATTGATAAGCTTAAAATAATAAGTTTTTTCATTATAGATAGGGTTTAAAATGAATTAAAATAATGGATGAAAGTAAGGTGTAAAACTTAATTTCTTTATTGTTGTATTAAGTTGCAAAGATATGATTATTTCTTCGAAATTCATAGTTAAAATGCAGAAAATGTGACTAAATAGGGGTGGGTGGTTTGTGTTGATGTGTTGATGAGTATTTGAGTGGTAAGTAGTAAGTGGTAAGACTTACAACTCTTAATTCTTAATTCCTAACTTTAATTGTCAACTGTCAACTATAAACTATCAATTTCTATTCTAAAACCCAAAATGGAAAAGTTCTCCCAGCGAAGTGATTTGAATTTTATGAATAAATGCTATCAATAAATTGACATTACTTAAAACTAAGAACAGGGCGCCAGTAAAGATCACGCCAAA
>JAQVGF010000064.1:3448-10105 GCA_028696875.1 Dysgonamonadaceae bacterium | reverse complement strand
GCAGAAAAAGACTAATAATCAGCAATTGAGGGTTTTCAGAGTGGATTCATCCAAAAAAATTAAATTAGTACCGGCAATTTCAACTCACTGAATGTTGATATTGGTAATACCCAATCCCGAAAAGAATTGTATGTTTATAACACAATCTTTCAATTTTACAAACGTCAACTGCTTTTTTTTTACTATTTTTGCAAGAATAGATTTTAAAAGAAGATACATCTCAACTCTTTTTTTTGTTACAATAAAACTTATGAAACCACAATGAAACTATTAGATGATATTATTGCACGTGCAAAACAAAACAATCAACGCATTGTACTGCCTGAAAGCACAGAAGAGCGAACATTGAAAGCTGCGGATCTACTCCTTCAAGATGTGGTGGCAAATATAATATTGATTGGTAATGAATCTGAAATAAAAGAAAAAGCAAACTCATTAAATCTCCACAACATCGAAAAAGCCACTTTTGTGAATCCTGAAAATCATGAAAACAAAGAAAAGTACATCAATCTTCTTATCGAATTAAGAAAACACAAGGGGATGACACATAAGAAAGCGGAAGAATTGGTTAAAAACCCCTTGTACTTATCTTGCTTGATGATTAAAAACGGCGATGCCGATGGTGAAATTGCGGGTGCCGAAAACACGACAGGCAATGTGTTGCGACCTGCTTTGCAAATTATCAAAACATCACCCGGCATAAAAGTTGTTTCAGGGGCATTTCTAATGTTTACACCTCTTACAGAGTATGGTGAAGAGGGCGTGCTTCTTTTTGCCGATTGTGCAGTTCTCCCAAATCCAAATGCAAACGAGTTGGCTCAAATTGCCATTACTTCGGCACAAACATGGCGTGCATTAGTGGGAAAAGAACCAAGAGTAGCGATGTTGAGTTTTTCTACCAAGGGAAGCGCACAGCACGAAATGGTAGATAAAGTAGTAGATGCTACAAATATGGCAAAAGAGATGAATCCCGATTTAATTATTGATGGAGAATTGCAAGCTGATGCGGCAATTGTACCGTCAATCAATAAAAGTAAAGCACCGGGAAGCGTGTTGGGTGGTAAAGCCAATGTGTTGGTTTTCCCTACATTAGAAGCAGGCAATATTGCCTATAAACTGGTACAACGTTTAGGAAATGTTGAAGCTGTAGGTCCGATTTTGCAAGGTATGGCAGCACCGATAAACGATTTGTCACGAGGTTGCTCGGTAGAAGATATCTATAGAATGGTAGCAGTTACAGCAAATCAAGCAATTGAAAACAAAAGTAATAAAACAAAATAAAACGAATGAGTAAGTTAATTATAGAACCGCTGGAGCAGTTTGGACTGAGTCTGGCGGCTAAAGCAACTAAAAGATCATTGTTCTCAAAAATTGGCGTTGTTGGATGCGGTAAAGAAGGTCGCAATATTGTCAATTTAACTGCTTCAGCAGGTTTGGAAGTGATTTGTATGGAAGAATCTGAAGAACGCATTGAGTTTGTAATGAATGAACTGAGCAATAGTTTAGAAACAAAGGTTGAGAATTGGGGCTTAACCCAGGCTGAAAAAAGAGGGATTATGAATCGCATTACTCCAACACTTTTTTTTGAAGATTTCAAAGGGTGTGATTTTGTGGTTGAGTGTACTCGTTATTCAGAAAGAGGAAGACGAAGCACTCAATTGAGAAAAAATATTTTCAAAAAATTAGAGGAGGTTTTAGAGCCGGATGCAATAATTGCAACTAATGGTTCCATTGTTATTATTAGTGAGTTGGCAGCCGAACTTGAACATAAGGAACGTTGTGTAAGTTTGTATTTTCCTATTTCTCATTCCGGGGCTAATATTCTGGAGATAGTGAGCGGTATGTATACATCGGAAGAAGTGTACAATCGGGTAGTACTTTTTGCAAAACTCATCAATTATATTCCGCACAAGATTAACGAAAGCAATGGAAACATTAGCCTTCGTGTGTTAACATCAATGTTAAACGAATCCTGTGAAATTCTAATGGAGCGTGTTTCAACGCTTGAAAATATAGACCGAACGTTTAAAGTAATTTACGGTCAGCGGTTCGGAATTTTCCGTTTGGCTGACATTGTGGGCATAGAGCGAATAGTTTCGCTTATGGAGGCTATGTTTAACGATTATGGCGATAAAAAATACAAACCAAATCCTATATTATGGAAACTTTATCGTTCGAATCAATTGGGAATACGCACCGGAAAAGGATTTTATCTTTACAATGGAGATAAGCCTATTGGAGTTAACAATGCAGTTTTTTTGGATTGAAATAGAAAAAGAGATAAAAAATGAAAATATTGGTATTGAACTGTGGAAGTTCATCGATTAAATATAAACTGTTCAACATGGTTAACTACGAAGTGTTGGCAGAAGGAGGAGTTGAGAAAATTGGACTCACCGGTTCGTTTCTAAAATTCAAATTGCCCACCGGGCAAGAAGTATTGCTGGAAGGAGAGGTACTTGAACACCGTGCCGGTATTGAGTATATATTGGGAGTGTTGATAAGCGAGAAGTACGGATGCGTAAAATCGTTAGATGATATTGGAGCTGTTGGTCATCGTGTTGTACATGGTGGAGAGAGATTTAACGAAAGTGTGCTCATAGACGATGAGGTGATTGATATGATAGAAGAGTACATTGATTTGGCACCTTTGCACAATCCACCTAACTTAAAAGGAATTTATGCAATTCTCGAACTTATGCCCGGCACTCCTCAAGTTGCAGTGTTTGATACTGCTTTTCATCAAACTTTGCCTGATTACGCATACTTTTATCCACTCCCATACTCATTGTATGAGAAGCATAATATTCGTAGATACGGTTTTCATGGAACCAGTCATCGATATGTGTCGCGTCGCGTATGCGAATTTTTGGGAGTGCCTTACGAATCACAACGTATTATTACGGCTCATGTAGGAAATGGAGTTTCCACGACTGCCATAAAAAATGGAAAATCTATTGATACCAGTATGGGAATGAATCCCGTTGAGGGTCTTATGATGGGAACGCGTACGGGCGATATCGATCCGGGAGTTATTTCCTATGTGATGGAAAAGGAACACCTGGGTACGCAAGGGGTGTCAACATTGATCAATAAATTTTCAGGCGTGTTGGGTATTTCGGGCATCTCATCCGACATGCGCGAAATTGAAGATGCAGTAAATCGTGGTGAGGAGCGTGCCATACTTGCTTTGAAAATGTATAATTACAGGATTAAAAAATATATTGGTTCATATACCGCTGTGTTAGGCGGATTAGATATTCTTGTTTTTACCGGTGGAGTAGGAGAGAATATGGCTTCGATGCGAAAAGCAGTTTGTGAAAATATGGAATACATGGGCATTGAACTTGACGATGATTTGAATGCTTCTACACAATCAAAAGAAGCAATCATAAGTAAGCCAACTTCAAAGGTGAAAGTGGTAATCATTCCTACCGATGAGGAACTTACTATTGCTCAGGATACGGGGATGATATTGCAAGAGCAACCGGTAGCATAAATCTAACTTATTTGGAGTTTTTCTAATTTTAGATATAAAAAAAGGGCGGATTAGCCCTTTTTTTATGTTTTTATAGTTTTAATCTCTTCTCATACTTTATCTGCTTAGGGATTGTGCCGAAATAACTTGGCGCTTTAAACGTGTTCTTTTGTCCTTTAACTTCCTTGAAAATTCATTAAATAGCCCGCTATTCGCAGAATTTTCAAGTCGTTAACGAATAAAATAGCTTCGTTTCAAACAGTCAACTTATTTCATTACAAACCCTTACGGATATAATTTCCCCGAAGCATTAAAAGATAATTCTTGATCCCCTACTTCTCGCAGGTAATTACCCAACTTACAAGAAAGTTTTTCTAATATTTTGATTTTGCTTTGCAAAATTATTGGTTTCGCCAATATCGTTATCAATATTGGACAAATATTTTTTTCGGTTCCGTAATAATATATAGGTTCAGAACCTGAGTTTGGATGTTGAAATGAAAAAATAGTTTTTATATATTCATAAACAGGTTTATTCCCCAACAAACTTCATTTTTTTAAACAATCCATTCACATCCACAATTGCAATTCTCGTCGCAACGTCAGACATTGCGTAAGGTAGAATCAGTTTATCATTCACTAACATGCTACCGCATGAGTATATGACATTGGGCACATATCCTTCACGTTCTTCTTCATTAGCAGTCATAAGAGGCTCTTCTAATCGTGCAATAATTTTTGTGGGATCTTCTAAGTCCAATAATATCACACCAATAGAATATTGGCGCATGTTTCCTACACCATGTGTAATCACAAGCCATCCTTTGTCTGTTTCAATGGGTGAACCACTATTGCCAATTTGAAGAAATTCCCACGGTTCTTTTGGTTCTTGAAGGAGTGTTGCTGTGTGCCAAAAGTGTAAGTTATCTGAAAACATGATGTAATTATTCTCTCCATCTTGACGGGATAACATTGCGTATTTGCCATTTATTTTGCGAGGGAAGAGCGCCATCCCTTTGTTCTTGACTCCTTCGCCATTGAGTGTAATCATATTGAAGGTCTGGAAATCTTTGGTTTCGATTAGTTGAGACAAAACTCTGCGTCCATTATATGCGGTGTAAGTAGCATAATATGTTTCTGAACCATTGTCATGCGTGAATTTAACAAAACGAGCATCTTCAATTCCTTTACTTTCATTTGCAGATACAGGGAATATCACTCGCTCTGATAAGGCTGTATCATCGTCAAACTTAATTTTGTAATTTGAGTCGGCCAACCAATGAATTGTAGTAGTTGTCCAACTATCTGGAGTAAAGTCGGCATCCATAAAAACCTTTCGAATGCTTTGTTGAAGTTCTTCGTGGGTGAAAAAAGTGGGTAAATTGCTCAATATTATCCTACTGGTTTCATTCCAAGCTTTCAAGTCTTTTAGTTTCAATTGAAACAGGTTGTTATCATAAAAAGGATCATGAACCATATGGGGAGTTTCTACATACTCTGAAACGCTGTCAAAATTGAAAGAGAGATTTTTATCTAATATTCCACTTCTGAAAACTATGGAGGAAATGTGTCCCTCTCCCGTTGCTCTTAGACTCATAATAAATCTCATGCTTCCTTCGGCAAGTAAACTTTGATCAGGATGAGGTACAATGGAAGGATTGAAAAGTGCAGCAGATTCAATTGAATATTCCATTGTAAAATAGGCTCCGATTAGTAACTTTTGCGTTCTACTTATAGTCTCTTTTTTGATAACGTATTCTGAGACTCTATCATAATGTCTGATTAACTGTTGCTCTATATTTCTATGTCTATCAGCAAAAAGGAGCAATGTTTCTTCCAATTGTTTTTCTGCTTCAGTTTCTGAAAGCTTAAGAACTCGTTTTATGATATTATTAATACGAGGAATTTTACTTGGAACATGTGCCAGAGTAATTACACGCGATGTATCTCCCACGATTTTCAACTTTTTCCTCTTTACAATTTGTTTTGTATCTAATGAACGTTTCATCATTTTCTATTTATTATTTCAAATTTGTAGAATTTGTTTATATACATTTAAATAGCCATCTGCCATTTTCTCCAGACTGAAGTTTGACATTGCCCGCTGACGGCAGTGCATCCTATCAATAGTGTTTATAGAATTTACTGCTCTTGCAGCTTCGTCAATATTGTTTACAAGATATCCTGTTTTGGAATGATCAATCAGTTCAGACATCGATCCTCGGTTGAAAGCTACAACGGGTGTTCCACAGAACATAGCCTCGGCTACGCTCAGACCGAAGGGTTCATCAAAACTTATAGGGTGAAGCAAAGCTAAAGCTTCTCCCAATAGCTTATCTCTTTCTTTTGGTCCTGAATTGCCAACATATACAATATCATCATCATTGATGTAGGGTTTTACTTTCTCATTAAAATAAGCTTCGTCTTGAATCAAACCTGAAATAATTAATTTCATATTTGCCTTTTTCGCTATTTGAATGGATTCGTAAGTACCTTTTTCGGGATGGATCCTACCAAAAAATAATAGATAGTCTTTTGGCTTTTCATTGAATGTAAAATCTTTACTGTCTATTCCGTTATAGACCGTAGCAGTGTAATCAAGTTCAGTGCTTCTATCTGAATCGCTGATGGATACATAATAGTTGTTACTATTATATTTTTTATAAACCGGGATTATTTGTGGGGATGAAAATCCGTGAATGGTCGTAACCATTGGCGTATCAATTAATCGGGAGTATGTAAGCGGAAGAAAATCGAAGTTGTTGTGAATAATATCAAATTCCGATGCTCTTTCCATCACATTACTAATGTGCAGACATTCCCAAACTTTTGGGTCAAGCGACGAGTCTTCGGCATAAGCAGTTTCTGAAACATATTCCAATTTTCCGGAAGTATGTGAATTGCCCGTGGCAAAAAGTGTGACGTCTAATCCTTTTTTCACCATTCCCTCCGCAATGTTGGATGCTACTTGTTCCCACGGACCATATTTTAATGGAGGCGTACGCCATGCGATTGGCGATAAGATGGCGACTTTCATTTTTGTGATATTTAATTATTAAGATTTATCATGCATCTCTGCAGACGGATAATTTTTGAATTGCGAAAGATAGCTACTTTTTGCGAAATTAACCAATGCTTCTAAGAAAACTATTTGTAAGAAGTAAGTAATAAGAGGAAAG
>JAQVGF010000064.1:0-3348 GCA_028696875.1 Dysgonamonadaceae bacterium | reverse complement strand
CCGACCAGCGGGAGGAATCTCTTGAAGCGTCAACAAATAGTGATGAGATGCTTCTCTGCATTCAGCATGACAGTAGAACCGCTAACATCTAACCTCCAGTCTCCAGTCCTTACTCCCTAAATCGCTTTTCTACTATTTTTCAAACAATGATCCACCAATTCTTCAATATCGGCAGTTCCTACACACATCACAGTATCAGCTCCGCCCCAATATATTTTCAGACTTCCGTCGGGTTCAGGAATTGCACCGCAGGTGAAAACTACATTGGGTACATATCCGGTAATCTCGTAGGTTTCTTCCGGTTGAAGGATCCATTCGTCGCCAACAGCAATTATCTTGCCCGGGTTGTGCAAGTCGTGCAAAGCAACGCCAAGCCGATACACACTGCCGGCCATTGTAGGAAATACACCATGATAAATGTTGAGCCATCCGCGGGAAGTCTTAATTGGTGTTGCTCCGGGACCAATTTTCATTTCGTCCCAATGATATTTCAGAGGATTCATTATTAACTCACTATCGCCCCAGTATCGTAAATCGGGAGAATAAGAAATCCAAATTGCCCAAGGAGATATCTCAGAATGAGGTCTATCTAAACGAGCATAGAGTCCGTTGAATTTTTCGGGAAAAATTACTACATTCCGATAATCAGCTTCGGTGATTAGTGAAAATCTCTCTACGGTTTTGAAATCTTTTGTTTTTGCTAAACCAATCCTCACGCCATGTTGTGAATATGCACTATAAGTAATCAAATATTCATCATCGATAAATACAATTCGGGGGTCTTCTACTCCATACGATTCATAGGTTTTAAAAACACCATCTGTTGCGGGAATCAAGAAAGGCTCCGGATCTACTTTGAAATTGTATCCATCCTTACTTACTGCTTTTCCGATAATACTTCTGCCGTTCAGTTTGTGTGACCGAAAAAGCATGATGTATTCATCGTTATACTTTGCCATTCCGGCATTGTGCACGGTAGCAACAGGATAAGGAATATCTTTTTTGGTTAATATAGGATTACCTGAATATCGTTTTATCATCATCTTTCTCTTGTTTAAGTTTTCGTTTCTCTTTACGATAATAATCTTCGTGAGCTTTCAACACATTTAAATACGAAATTAAATACGCTATTGTGCTTTCTGCTCCCTGGTTTTGATTTATGCCGTAGCTCTCAATTCCGTCGCAAGAACCTTGTGTGTCATGATTGTAAAGACTAATTCGCAAGTCGTTCTCACCCAAGAACCATTTAAATGATTTAAATAGTTTTGTTAAATATGATCTCTTGCCTGTTATATTGTACGCTTGTCTAAACATAAGTACCATTCCCATTGCATCCACAGGTTGCTGAGCAAACACTGATCGTTTTTCATCTTTTTTGAACCATTTTTCATTGCCTATAATAGATAGATAACCATCCTTCATGGTGTGGTCAACTAAAAAGTTCATTGATTCAAAAGCAACCTTTTTGATTTTCTCCTCGTTTAATATGCTTGTTGCGTGAAGCATTGCAAGAGGAAGGATCGCATTATCATAAGCCAACAAGGCTTCAAACCAATGCCAACCGTCATGATTGTTTATGTTGTAGTGATCAATTAGTTTGTAGGTGAGGTTTCTTAGTTTCTCAATCATTGCATCGTCAGACATGTTGCTTCTTAGATAATAGCAAATACCGATTATAGTATTTGCAATACTTCGAATTGATTGTAGATTGTCAAAATGGGGTTTAGCTTTGTCAAATAAAAGTTTACCAATTTGGTAATAAGAGTTGTTTGGAGGATAATTGAGCAGATAACCTATCGCCCATATTGTTCGTCCGAAAGAGTCTTCTGACCCCACCTCGTCTAAGTATTGACGACTAAAACTTAAGAAGTTCCTGAAGTTGCCATCATCGTTTTGCATATAATGAATGTAGCTTAAGTAGACGGGAATCAATTTGAGTGATGAAGTATCTTTCTTTATTCTATAAGCCATCAATGCCATTAACATAGCTCTGGCATTATCGTCTAAACAATATCCTTCTTTTAGATTAGGAATGCCAAATATTGCATGTTGAATGATGCCGGTGTCATCGGTAAGTCTTTTAATCTGTTTCATTGAAAATTCCGGTAAAAGAGAAATGTCAAAAGGAACAACCTCTTTCCTTTCAATTTTAATTTTTTCATCAATCACATTCTGAACTACATCGTTGTATAGTTTACCAATTTTGGGCCAGGTAATTTCACGACCGTGCTCACGTGCTTTGTTTCTTATCTCCAGTCTTTTTTCAGGATTATCCAATAAATCTATTAAGATATCCGAAAGCTGGTTGATATTTCCAAAATCGAACAAAACTCCTCTTCCTTCGCTCAACAGCTCTGTGGCATGCCAATAAGGAGTAGAAACAACTGCCGACCCAACGCCAACCGCATAAGATAGAGTTCCACTGGTTATTTGAGCTTCATTCAGATAAGGAGTTATATAAATGTCGGATGCATACAAATATTTAAAAAGCTCTTTCTGAGTCGAAAATTCGTTGAGCAAAATCACATTTTTTTCTAAATGAAGGTTTTCTATAAGTTGTATCAGTGATAATCGATATTCTTCACCCGCATGTTTCAATACATTGGGGTGAGTTTTTCCCAATACAATATATAAAACCGTCGGATGTTTCTCAACAACTTTGGGTAATGCTTTTATTGCAGTTTCTATTCCTTTGTTTCGACCCACAAAACCAAAGGTGAGCATTACTTTTCTGTTTTCTATTTTAAATTCCTTCTTGACTTTCTCTTGAACATATTGTATGTCTGGAACCCCATGCTCTATATAAGCGATTTTACTACGTGGTATTTCGTATATCTCAACCAACATCTCAATTGCTTTATGGCTCATCACCACAACGCGATTGGCCATTTGGCATATCGTTTGCAACACTTCTTTTTGATTGTGTGATGGGGTTTGCATCACTGTGTGCAGAGTCACTATCAAAGGTATTTCCAACTCATGCAGCAAGGGCAGGATATAGATACCATCTTGCCCACCAAAAATACCAAATTCGTGTTGCAATATGCAGCAGTCGGCACCACTTATATTTATATATTTTGCGGCAGCAAGATAATCTTCTTGAAGTTCTTGTCTGATGGTTAGTTTTACCTCTTCAGGATACGCTAATTTTTCCTCAGCGTCGTCCATAGCAACAATAAAACTATTTCTATCATCAGAGTCATCTTTTTTCGATGCAATCATCGATGTATATAGATTCTCGGTAAATGTTCCTATCCCGCATTGGCGAGGAGGATAAGTGGCTATGTATGCATTTTTCATATTTTGTTTTTTTGAATGTGAATAATTCTATTCTAATTATTGTTGTGT
>JAQVGF010000063.1 GCA_028696875.1 Dysgonamonadaceae bacterium | reverse complement strand
TTTTGCGCCGTGTAAGAGATTTTGCTCAGGTGAAGGGAAGCGGCAAAATTGATAAAGAGATCTCTTCTTATGCGCTTGAAGCGCTAAATATCGATAGATTTGGATTGGATGAAATAGATAATAAAATTCTTGTTACCATTATCGATAAATTTCGTGGAGGTCCGGTCGGAATCACAACAATTGCCACGGCAATTGGCGACGATCCGGGAACCATCGAAGAAGTTTACGAGCCTTTTTTAATTATGGAAGGATTTTTGAAGCGCACCCCTCGCGGGCGCGAAGCTACGGAATTGGCTTACGAACATCTGGGACGAAAACGAAAAGACGGACAAGGTCTTCTGTTTTAATTCCTCTGCCCTTCGTCTGCCCCTCGTTTGCGAGGGCAGTTGATTAATTGTTTGTAACAATAAAATTAATATTAAGTAAAACTGATTATACCGGTTGTTTATTCAGCGCAACTTAAGGTTTGTAATTTCGGCACAATCCCTTAAAGCTTGCTGAAAATCATTTCTATCTTCATTTTAGATGGTGATTTAATAATTGTTGTAGCCGTTGGTGTCATTTGGTTGTAAATGGCTGTTACTTGAGGTTGATTACTGATGGTTGTTATTACAAGATCGATAGGTACAAGCAAATAATCCATATCAACAATATTTCCATCGTTTTCTTCTTTGTAGTGATTTATCATTGCCGATATATTACCGAAGTTGTAAGTGTACGTGGTATTATCCAGTTGTGCATAAAAACTTGTGATATTGTTCGGAAGTTTTCTCTCTTCAAAAAACTCTTTCAAGCTCTCTTTATTAATTAGCAACATATAGGGCGAAGGAGGTAGCTTAAATTTCAAATCCGAATCTTTTTCCGGCAAAGCCGTAATAGTAAGTTTAGCAAGATTTAGTGCCTGATTTTTTATTTTTTCTGCTTTTTCAGAAAAAGGGAAATTAATTTCGGTATAAACTCCCGCCGGGCTTTTAACAAATGCATAGTCGCTGTTTTCTTCCAGCAATTTATCGTTTTTGTTTTTAATTCGATTGATTTGAATCACTTCCGGTGTCGTATTCAAAATCATACTCCCGGAGCGGATAGTATCTTGTTCTGTTGACGATCCTTTTTCATCTAAATAATGAAAATGGAGGTAGAGATAAGTATGGTCAACTGTAACAATGGCACCGGCACCAAAGTCAGTAGTCAAATACAAACCTTTAAAATATTCTTTAAAGATATCTGTATCTAAATCTTCAACTGTTTCCGATACGTTAAGGATTCTTTCACCCAGTGATTTAGGTAAATCCACAAATGCACGGTGGTAGTAATCTTGTTGCTGACGTTCGGATATGGGTACTTCAATATTTGCAGCAGTAAAAAGAGATTTCCCAATAGGTGCCGAAATATCTACATATTCTGTTGGATCAAAATTTGTGTAATAACTTCCAACAGGCAAGTTTTTATTTATTTCATAAACCGATAATCCAATGGGAGCAACCGAGTCTCCCTTCCAGGAGTTATAAAAAATAGCCACTTTTACAGAATCAATGGTTGCACCTTCCGGAAAATTTTGTCCTTCAGGATAATAAAATTCACCTACAAAGTCAGATTTAATTGTCCCAAACAGAGGGTCTTTGTATTCTCCCAATACCGGATTTTTTGTTTTTGCAAACATTCCGTCAGGAAGTAATGAATCGACTGCTACAGTTCTTGCTGTAAAAAAAAGTGAGTCGGCACCCACTGTGATACGATCTGTGTCGGGTTGAATTGTAAAACCAAGATTTTTCAACGAGTCGTCACACGAATAAACGAATGCCAGCAACGTTAAAAGGATGATATTGAAAAAGTTTTTCTGCTTCATAGAATTCTCGAAAAGTATTTAACGCACAAATATCAGAAAAAATTGTGGGAAACAACACCTTTGTGCTGCTTTCTTTGCAATTTTAAAGATATTTGTATTAAGAGGCGAGTAATATTCCGCCTCTTTGCCTCACTAAGTCTTCATTGATTAATGTTTCTTTTAATCGTAACTCACCTAAGTTTTTCATTTGCTTCACAGCAAGACCAATTAAATATTGCTCTAAGCGCAAACTCTTTGTGAGCCGAGTCTTTACAGTGTTTTTTGGGAAGTGTTAAAGCTGATTAACTATCAATTTTATCGTAAAATTCATTCACTTTGTCTACGTAAGCATCAAAATCGGTATCAACAGGCAAAAAAGGAATATCTTTTTCCTTAATATAGCTTGCTAATTCTTCAGATATTGCTTCACCACCTTGAATGATGCCATCGGAATAATCTATGGCTAATTTGCTTAATGTGTTAAAATCCATAGTTCCACGTTCTTTTACTCGCTCAATCACGCCATCGTCAATAGTTTCGAAACGTAATTTATCCGCAAAGTTTTCTCTAAACGGTTTTTCAAATTTATCGTCATACATTGAATAAATTACCTTTGAGTTCGTGAAGTTTGGATCATCGGCATATCCTTTTTTAATATATAGCGGAGCCAATGCCGACATCCATCCGTGACAATGAATAATATCGGGAACCCATCTTAGTTTTTTAATGGTTTCCATTACTCCTCTCACAAAGAAGATACTGCGTTCGTCATTATCATCGTATTCTACACCATTTTCGTCCACCGTAGTTTCACGATTTTGAAAAAAATCTTCGTTGTCTATGAAATAAACCTGCATGCGTGCAGCCTGAATTGAGGCAACTTTAATAATGAGAGAATGATCGGTATCATCAATGATGAGGTTCATTCCCGACAAACGAATTACTTCGTGCAATTGATTTCTTCTTTCATTAATGCTTCCGAATTTTGGCATGAAAGTCCGAATTTCATGTCCTTTTTCTTGTATGAGTTGTGGTAGGTTTCGACAAGTTGTTGATTGTTGTGTTTCGGGTAAATACGGACAAATTTCTTGAGTAATAAACAGAATTTTTTTTGAAGTCATTTTTTTATATATATGTAGTTTACTTGCAAAGATAATAAAAAAAAATCAGAACATGGCAAAATTTTTCGTGACCTATCTTGTTTTTTGCTGATATTTAGGATATTATAAGGAATGTGTGAGATTGAATGAGAAAACATCGAAAACTTCTTTTGAAGATTATTGTTCATAGATTTCAGTATATCTTCAACTTTTACTTGCTTTGCACTGACTTCGCCATACCCTTATATAAATGTATAAAAACAATCATATACTGAAAATAAGTTATCCGATTTTTTTGAGCCTATTGGCTCAAAATATTATTCAGGTAATTGATACTGCTTTTTTGGGTCGTGTGGGTGAGATTGAATTGGGAGCATCGGCTTTGGCCGGTATTTTTTATATTGGGGTTTATACATTGGGCTTTGGCTACAGCATGGGAAGCCAAATACTAATTGGACGACGCAATGGTGAGCAAAACTACCATGAGATTAGTGATATTGTTGTTCAAGGGCTGATAGTACTTATTCCTGCAGCCATTTTGTTAATCCCTGCCATGAATTTTGTTTCCAACTCGTGGCTGCCCTCTTTGTTTGAGTCAGAAGAAATAACTGTAGCCGTCAATAAATACCTCGATTGGCGATTCTACGGACTCATATTTGCTTTTACAAATTCGATGTTTCGTGCTTTTTACATTGGTATAGCCGGAACGAAAATATTGACATTAAATGCTGTTGTTATGGCATTGACAAACGTATTGTTTGACTATCTCCTTATTTTTGGGAAGTTCGGTTTTCCCGAAATGGGAATTGCCGGAGCGGCATTAGCATCAGTAATTTCAGAGTTTGTTTCCACCCTTTTCTTTCTCAT
This sequence comes from Dysgonamonadaceae bacterium, assembly GCA_028696875.1. GTDB lineage: Bacteria > Bacteroidota > Bacteroidia > Bacteroidales > Dysgonomonadaceae > UBA2632. The sequence goes on along the minus strand of JAQVGF010000063.1, from coordinate 6,324 downwards.
TTACACATTGAGAAAAGTGGATTTAGATAAATACGGATTTAAAAAGATTAAAATCCACATGCAGGTTGTGAAACAAGTATTGAGTATCTCTGTGTTTATGATGATTCAATACTTGCTCTCAATTTTTGTTTGGATGCTCTTTTTTGTATTTATCGAACATTTGGGCGAACGCCCGCTTGCAATTTCAAATATTGTGCGAAGTTTTTATACCATTCTCATTTTACCGGCACAAGCACTCAGCACATCTACTAATACGATGGTAAGCAACACCATTGGCGCAGGGCGCCATTCTGAGGTGTTGGACCTCTTGAAACGAGTGATAAAAATTAGCTTGTCAATTACGGCAGTGATTATGGTTGTGGTTTTCCTCTTCCCCAAGGTGTTGATTCAGATATACACCAACGACCCGGTGCTTATTGCGGAGACTGTTCCACCTATGTATGTACTGATTACTTTGTTGCCCATATTTAGTGTGGGCGCCATCTTTTTCAATGCTGTCTCGGGAACCGGAAACACAAAAACGGCATTGATTTTTGAGCTTTTCACCCTAACCTTCTACCTCTCTTATATGTGGTGGATTATTGTTTATTTGGAATCGTCCGTTGCTCTTTGTTGGACATCCGAACATATTTATTGGTTTTTCTTGATGACTTTCTCATTCCTCTATTTGAAGTTTGGAAAATGGCAAAATAAAAAACTATGATTTGGCAGTTCATATACAAAGAAGTTTTTTTATATTTATGATTGAAATGGGTTATCTTTGTTCTAAATAGCTTTTTGCAAGAGAAGATGAACCCCTAATAAACATTCTCACTTTGATGAATTTCTTCAAAAAAAATGAAAACAGATAAACAACTTACACCCAAAGAGCAGATAGAACAACTTAGAAATCGGCTTCACGAGCATAATTACAACTACTACGTATTGTCGCAACCCGAAATAACAGATTTCGAGTTCGATTCTCTGATGCGCCAATTAACTGAATTGGAAAAGGAATATCCGGAATTTGATGATCCTAACTCTCCAACCAAACGTGTAGGCAGCGACATAAGCACAGGTTTTACTCAGGTAAAACATCGCTACCCGATGTTATCGTTGCAAAACACCTATTCGCAAGCAGAAGTAACTGAGTTTTACAATCGTGTTAAACGAGGATTGAACGAAGAGTTCGAAATAGTTTGTGAACTCAAGTTTGACGGCACATCAATTTCGTTAATTTACGAAAAAGGTCAATTTGTGCAAGCAATTACACGCGGCGATGGCAGACAGGGCGACGATGTGACACACAACGTGCGTACCATTAGCAGTGTTCCACTGCTTTTAAGAGGCGATGATGTTCCGGAATATGTGGAGTTTCGAGGTGAGATACTTTTACCTTGGAGTGTGTTTGAAGACCTGAACAAAGAGCGCGAAGCGCAAGAAGAGCCTCCCTTTGCCAATCCACGCAATGCCGCTTCCGGAACGCTAAAACTATTGGATTCAAAGATTGTGGCTACCCGCCGGTTAGATTCATACATCTATTTTGTGTTAGGCGAGGAGTTACCCTCAAACAGTCACTTTCAAAATTTGGAGAAAGCAAGGCAGTGGGGTCTGAAAGTTTCCAAAGCAATTACAAAATGTAAAACTTTACAAGAGATTTTCGAGTTTTTAGCGCACTGGGATTTAGAGAGAAAAAACCTACCCGTTGCTACCGACGGTGTTGTTTTGAAAGTAGATTCTTTGCAGCAGCAAAGAAATTTGGGATTTACTTCCAAGTTTCCGCGCTGGGCAATAGCCTACAAGTTTAGTGCCGAGCAAGCTGTTAGTCGTTTAAAATCGGTAGATTACCAAGTGGGAAGAACCGGAGCTGTAACGCCTGTCGCGAATTTAGAACCGGTGTTGCTTTCGGGCACCACTGTACAAAGAGCTTCGCTCTACAACGAAGATGCTATTTTGGAGCTCGATTTGCATATTGGAGACAAAGTGTATGTGGAAAAAGGTGGCGATATAATCCCGAAAATTACCGCTGTGGATAGAGATTCAAGAACAAATGAGGGAGAGAAAATAGTTTTTGCTACCCATTGTCCGGCTTGTGATACTGCTTTGGTTCGAGACGAAGGCGAAGCCGTTCATTATTGCCCCAACACTGCCGGATGTCCGCCCCAAATAAAAGGGCGTGTGGAGCACTTTGTTACACGTAGAGCAATGAATATAACTATCGGACCCGAGACTATCTCGCTGTTGTATGATAAAGGATTGCTAAACGATGCTGCTGATCTCTATGAATTGAAGTACGATGATTTAGTTGTACTGGAAAGATGGGGCAAAACCAGCACCAACAATCTTCTTGCAAGTATCGAACGCTCCAAGGAGATACCTTATGAACGGGTATTGTTTGCCCTGGGCATTCGATTTGTGGGTGAAACTGTAGCCGATAAATTGGCGCATGCTTTCCCATCCATTGATTTATTAAAGGATGCAACCATGGAACAATTGACCCAAGTGGATGAAATAGGAGAGCGCATTGCTCAAAGTGTTGTCAGCTTTTTTGCCAATGAAGTTCATCGCAATTTTGTTTCTCGCTTAGAGAAACATGGCTTACAATTTCGCTTGAGTGAAGATACACTGGCATTACGAACCGATAAACTTGCCGGGAAAACCATTGTTATTAGCGGAGTTTTTTCAATTCATTCGCGAGATGAATACAAAGCTATGATTCAACAAAACGGAGGAAAAAATAGTGGTTCCATTTCGGGAAAAACGGACTATGTTTTGGCCGGTGAAAACATGGGACCTGCTAAACTGGAAAAAGCAAAAAAACTGGGCATAAAAATCATCGATGAGCATTCCTTTCTTAAAATGATTGAGTAGCTAAATATTCATAATTCAACTGATATTCATGTAGTAATGTGCTTACTTTTAGAACAAAAGGTCACAGGAAGGTGTTATAAGGGTTCGGAGTTTAAATTAAAAAAAGAAATTATGAAAAAAAGAAAGTTTTTTACATCAATGATCACGTTTGCAGTAGCATCCGTTTTCGTTTTTGCATCTTGTACAAATCCAAATAAAACAAAACAAGATGAGAGCAATTTAGAAACAAACAAAATTGCTGTTGAAATTAAGAAAGACACACTTAGAGATTTCAGTAAGTACACTTATACTGAAAGAGACAAATTCGTGAAAGATGCCAACGAAGAGTTGGATAAAATTAATCGTGATATCGATAAACTAAAAGCCGAATTGGAAAATGCAGGAGATAACATCTCTGCAGAAACCAGAGCTACTTACGAAAAGAACATTGCTGAACTTGAAAAAGCAAGAGACGATTTCAAGACTGAACTAGACAAAGTGCAAGACAGCTCAGAAGATGCTTGGGAGAAAACCCGTCAAGATGTAGGTCATGCATACAATAAAACCAGAGACGGCATAAAAAAGGGCTGGGAAGAAGTTAAGAATTTTGTAGGTGACGGTGTTGATAAAGTTAAAGAAAAAATGGATTAAAGGATTTGTTCGTTTTTAAAACAAAAATGTCTCAGAAGAAATTTTGGGGCATTTTTTTTTGGATTAGTTGGGTTTGAGTAGGACGAATTGCATGTTATGGGTTGCGGATTAAAAGTATAACGTTGAAATAAAAGGTGAGTTCAGTTGCATATTCAATTTTTATTGCACTCAAGTTGTTGAACAGAATAGAAACATTTACTACATTTGTTAAACATGCGGTCAACAAAAAGCGTTTACTTATCTGCACTGCATTAACATATAAATAAATTACACAATTGAAATAGAAGCATGACACAACAAAAATCGTTCGGCTATAAAATAGAACCCGAACATATTGATTTTCAGAAAAACATCTCACCCATTGTTTTGACAGACATGATTTTGAATGCAGCCGGAAGTGATGCAAACGAACATGGCTTTGGGTTGATGGATTTGCACAAAAAGAATTGCTCATGGGTGGTTTCCCGATTTTCAATGGAATTGGAGGTTATACCCACTGTGGGTGATAATCTCTCCATTGAAACATGGGTGAAGGATGTGGGGAAAGTATTTACAACTCGTAATTTTAGACTTACAAATGGGACTGCTAATGTGGTGGGCTACTCAGTGTTATCGTGGGCAATTTTGGATTTAGACACGCGCCGAAGTGTTCCTCTAAGCATCGTTCCCGAATTAAATAGATTTATTGTGAATGAGGAGATTCCGCTGGAATCGCCGGGTAGAATACCAGATATAAAGGGTAGTGTTGCCAATAGTTTTGAGGTAAAATATAGCGATGTAGACTTGAATGTTCACACCAACGTGCTTAAGTATTTGCAATGTATTTGTGATTGTTTTTCCTTAGATTTTTATTCAAAACGTATTCTTAAACGTGTAGAAATAAATTTCTTAAAAGAATTGGAATATGGTGATAAAGGCACGGTATATTATGAGGAGGTTGCCGGCAATGATTTTCTATTTAAATTGGTTACTTCGGAAGGAGTAGTGGTATCGCGCAGCAGAATGGTGTTTGAGAATAAATGAGGTATGTGGTTTGGGTTATGTGTTATGAGGTGTGAGTTCTGGATTATTGGGGTAAGTGTTATGAGGGATGGGTTGAGCAGAGGTATGAGTTGAGAAAAAAATTTGTGCACCGCAAAGGATATCGCGATATAATTGCGTGGTTTACTAATAATACAAAATGTCCCAAACACGAAAATACGAAAAACCATAACTCATACTTCACACCCCATAACGCATACCTCATACCCCACGCCCCATTTCACAACTTCGCAGATATAGCCGACGATATAAACTCCGCCGCTGCCACATTCAATCCTCCACCAACAACAAGCATATCTGCTTCTTTTCGTGAAGGTCTGATAAACTCTTCATACATGGGACGTACAGTTTTGTAGTAGCGCTCAATCACATCTTGCGCAGTTCGTCCGCGCGACTCCATGTCGCGTTGGATGATGCGCGATAAACGATGATCGGCATCCACTTCCAGATAGATGCGCATATCCATTTCGTCGCACAATTGGCGACAAGTGAAAATGAGAATACCTTCAATTAGAAGAATTTTTTTCGGTTCCACCGACACTGTTTCCTCTTGCCGTGTGCAAGTGATGTAAGAATAAGTTGGAGATTCGATAGTTTGTCCGCTTTTTAATTGTTGAATGTCAGTCAACATCAAATCCCACTCTATTGAATCGGGATGATCAAAATTTAGCTCACGGCGCTGCTCCATGGGCAAATGACCGCTATCTTTGTAGTATGAGTCTTGAGTTAGAATCGCAATTTGATCATAAGGAACTCTTTTTAGAATGGAGTTTACCAATGTTGTCTTTCCTGAACCGGAACCTCCGGCAATACCGATTATAAACATGAAATAGTGCGTTAAATTGAATGATATTTATAAGATTAAACTCTCTATTTTTAGTTGTAAACTCTATTTATTTCCTCCATACACAAAAGTTACAGGGATATAGGTGGGTGATTTAAGTGGTATATCTCCTATTAAGAGTGTAGGCCATAGCTTTACGCTAACTTTCGTTTGTCCGGGCGATATACCAAGAAAACGACTCATCTCGGAGGTCACCCGTTCTTGTGAATAGCGATTCATCATATTTCTCAAATCCAAACCAATCGAAAGTGGCAACACTGCTGTTTTCCCCGGTTCTATGCGCAAAGGAACATCCAGTTTTCCGGTGGAAAACTCCATGTCGTTCAGTTCAATCAGGTAATCTAATCCATTTAAATAGGCTGCTTTTTCATTCGGGTTCTGAACGTCTAAATTCAGTGTCATTGTAAATGGAATGGTTTGCAAATTGCCTCCGGCAAGAATGGTGGAGAGCGTTGCCAAATTTGCGATGGAAATTCCTTTTCCTTTGCCTAATTTAAGCCCTGCTATTTCGATGTTGTCAATGGAGTTATAATCGTATTTGCATTGCGATAAGTTGTAAGCACCTCCAATTTGTTCAAAAACGTTGCATCCATACATCAATAACATGGTGGAGAGAATGATTATAGCTTTCTTCATAATATTTTATTCAGTTATAATTTGTTTTTCTGTTTTAAGAGAATAATTTTACTTAATGATTACCATAGTTGCTCCATATCCGTATTCCTGAAAGGAAGCATCTTGGTAGTACGATTTTTTATAATGCTTTTTTAAGGCTTTAATGATTTCACTCTTTAAAACACCGTCACCTTTTCCGTGAATAAAAACAATCTTTTTATTTTTGTATGTTTTGTTTTCAGTCATCACCTCATGAAATTTCTTCATCTGATAATCCAGCATGTCTTGATTGCTCAATCCGGCTGTGGTGTCCAGAAGTTCGTTGATATGTAAATCAACTTCTA
>JAQVGF010000062.1:4398-10609 GCA_028696875.1 Dysgonamonadaceae bacterium | reverse complement strand
AGTACTTTCAAATAGAAATTGGTGGCGCTTCATACAACTCAATCAGTCGTAGGAAAGCAGCTATATTCATATAAAAGTAATTTAAATAATATTAAAGCCTGTCGCACCTGCGATAGGCTTTTTTATTCTCAAAACAATCAACATCATCCACATTATGATAGACTATTTAGTGAACGAATTAGGATTCTATGGAAATTATGGAGGTGCTTACATCCCCGAAATACTACATCGCTGCGTCAATGATTTGCAAAAAGAGTATCTGAACATACTGGAAAGCGACTCATTCAAAAAAGATTTCTACCAATTATTGCATGACTATGCAGGTCGTCCATCGCCCCTGTATCTCTCACGTTATTTGTCTAAAAAACACAACTGCAAAATTTATCTTAAACGAGAGGATTTGAATCATACAGGAGCTCATAAAATTAACAATACGGTGGGACAAATTCTTATTGCACAGCGTATGGGTAAAACCCGCATCATTGCAGAAACCGGAGCCGGGCAACATGGTGTTGCCACAGCTACTGTTTGTGCGCTAATGCAATTGGAGTGCATTGTTTATATGGGAAAGACCGATGTGGAACGTCAGGCAGTGAATGTGCAAAAGATGGAGATGTTGGGTGCAACAGTTATTCCGGTTACTTCGGGTAATATGACATTGAAAGATGCTACCAATGAAGCCATTCGTGATTGGTGTTCACATCCTGCGGATACACATTATATAATTGGTTCAGTAGTGGGACCACATCCTTATCCCGATTTAGTTGCGAGGTTGCAATCTGTTATTAGTGAAGAAATAAAAATACAGCTTGTAGAAAAAGAACTGCGCGATGCACCCGATTATCTGGTGGCTTGTGTGGGTGGCGGAAGCAACGCCGCAGGCACAATTTACCACTACTTAGATAATGATGCGGTAAAGATAGTGCTTGCCGAGGCGGGAGGCAGAGGCATTGATAGTGGAGAATCGGCAGCTACCATACAATTAGGAAAAATGGGAATTATTCATGGTTGCAAAACATTGTTGATGCAAACCGAAGATGGACAAATTGTGGAACCCTATTCCATTTCAGCCGGATTGGATTATCCCGGCATTGGACCTATTCACGCTAACTTGGTTGATACTAATCGTGCAACTGTTTTTGCGGTTGACGATGATGAGGCTTTGCAAGCAGCATTTGAACTGACCCGAAACGAAGGCATTATTCCGGCCTTAGAATCTGCTCACGCATTGGCTGCGCTTAATAAAATGGAGTTTAACAGGTCGGATATAGTTGTTGTTACGCTTTCAGGTCGTGGTGACAAGGATTTAACTACCTATTTTCAAAACAATAATTTTTAATCGAGAGTTGCAACGCACAAATATTAAAAGCATATGACTTACAAATATATCACCCATACAAAGAAAATTCTTGGCGATCTGCATACTCCCGTGAGTATATATCTGAAAGTAAGAGACGAGTTTCCACAATCGGCATTGCTGGAAAGTTCCGATTATCATTCAAGCGAAAACAGTACATCATACATTGGACTCCACCCCATTGCGCACATCGATATTAACAGAGGTGAATGTGTGCAGAACTTTCCGGGCGGTCATAAAGTAAACAGAGATCTATCTGACTCTTTCAAAATATCAGAAGCGATAAACAGTTTTCTCTCTCGTTTTGAGATTGAAGGTGAATCTTCTTCTCAATGCGGACTATTTGGATATACCACCTTCAATTGTGTAAAATATACCGATAATATCAGCATTAAAGAGAGCAAAGAAGAGCGCAACGATGCGCCCGATTTAAGATATATTCTTTACAAATATCTACTGGTATTCAATCATTTCAAAGACGAAATTACGTTGATAGAGTTAGTGGGCAATGATGAAGAGAGTCAATTGCCAATGATTGAATCATTGATAAACGGTCGCAATTTTGCTACTTACAACTTCTTTACGGAAGGCGAAGAGACAAGTCCAATCTCCGATGAAGAGTATAAGCACTACGTGCAGATGGGAATAGACCACTGTAACAATGGCGATGTTTCTCAAATTGTACTTTCGCGTCGTTTTGTACAACGCTTTTCGGGTGACGATTTCAAAGTGTATCGTGCTTTGCGTTCCATCAATCCTTCGCCCTATCTTTTTTATTTCGATTTCGGCGGATTCCGTATTTTTGGTTCCTCTCCTGAAACGCATTGTAAAATAGAAAATGGTCTCATCAGCATTGATCCAATTGCGGGAACGGCAAAACGGACAGGAAATATCCACGATGACAAAGAAGCAACTAAAAAATTATTAAACGACCCAAAAGAAAATGCTGAACACGACATGCTTGTGGATTTAGCAAAAGAAGATTTGAGCGTGAACGCTCAAAATGTAAAGGTTGATTTTTACAAAGAAGCACAATATTATTCACATGTCATTCATTTGGTGTCGCGTGTGAGTGGACAATTGAACAATGGTGCCAATTCGTTGAAAGCCTTTTTCGATACATTTCCTGCTGGAACTCTTTCGGGTGCTCCAAAGCCACGTGCCATGCAACTAATCTCAGATATTGAAGCGCATAATCGAGGTGCCTATGGTGGTTGCATTGGTTTCATTGCATTGAATGGTGATACAAATCAAGCTATTACCATTCGCACGTTTGTTAGTAGAAACAATGAATTGTGGTATCAAGCCGGAGCGGGTATTGTTGCTATGAGCACCGAAGAGTGTGAGTTGCAAGAGGTCAATAACAAATTGCAGGGTTTGAAGAATGCGATTGATATGGCGGCAGGGTTGCACAATATTTAATTACGTCGCTCGCGCTATTTTGCAAAGCATTAGCCCCGTGGAATAATGCTTTGCATTAAATCTTTGATTTATCCCGCTCGCGCGCTTTTGTAAAGCGTGTGTCGCGAAGCGAAAAGAATATTTGCCTGCGGCAGACACGAGTTTCAAACTCGCGCCAGTGGAATTAAATGGCAGTCGTAGTGTCGGACTCAAATGTCCGCCTCCGAAAAACCAAAAAAACGGAACAACCAAAAAACAACAACAGAGATGAAACATATCCTCCTAAAACTATTAGACTACCAATATCTCTCTCGTGAAGAGTCGCGCGAACTGCTCATTGCTATTGTCAACGGCATTGTTCCCGAAACGCAATTATCAGCAATCATCACTATCTTCCTTATGCGCAGCATATCGGTTGATGAGGTGTTGGGTTTTCGCGAGGCATTGATGGAGATGCGTTTACCCGTAGATTTATCGGACTATAAAGCAATAGATATTGTGGGAACGGGTGGCGATGGAAAAAACACATTTAATATTTCCACTACGGCAAGTTTTGTAGTTGCCGGTGCCGGCTATCCTGTTGTGAAGCATGGCAATTACGGAGCAACATCGGTGAGCGGATCAAGTAATGCAATGGAAATGCAGGGTGTGAAGTTTACTACTGACAGAGATCTGCTTCGCAAAAGTCTTGACAAGGCAAATATTGCCTATTTGCATGCACCACTTTTTAGTCCTGCATTAAAAGCAGTTGCTTCCACCCGAAAGAGTCTGGGCGTACGTACATTCTTCAATGTATTAGGTCCATTGGTCAATCCTGTAGAACCCGAATATCAACTGTTGGGTGTTTATAATCTTTCGCTTTCGCGTTTATATCGATATATCTATCAGGCGAACAATAAAAAATTCAGTATCGTGCACAGTATGGATGGATACGATGAAATTTCCCTAACCGGAGACTTTAAAGTCATTTCGAATTATGGAGAACATCTCTATAATCCCGAAGAGTTAGGTTTCGATAAAATTAAAGAAGGGGAAATCTATGGGGGAGAGAGTGTGGAAGAAGCAGTTTCTATATTCAATGCTGTGTTGAAAGGCAAAGGCACCAGCGCACAAACCAATGTGGTAATTGCCAATGCTGCTTTTGCGATACAATTGATTGAATCCTCTAAATCCATTGAAGAGTGCATCGGCATTGCAAAGGAATCCATTGAGTCAAAGGGAGCATTGCGTAGTTTGGAAAAATTCATCGAAATAAATAGTATTTGCCCGTAAACTCCTTAATTCCATTCTTTGATAAGAAAACGGGAAAGACAAGGCTTTCGTCCCGATAGTTATCGGGATGAAATTAAGGAGCTTACTTTAGTAAGTGACTGTTTCAAAAACGAGAGTAACGAAGTATTTACCGTTTTCTTGCAAAGAATAAACAGTTGAGAAAATGAAAGATATATTGAGCGAAATTATTGCACACAAGAAAATAGAAGTAGAAAATCAAAAAAAACTGCTCTCGATAAATGAAATAGAAAAGAGAATAAACAGGAATTCTTTCGAATCACTCTCTTTAAAAGCTGCATTACTGGAGTCCTCACACGGCATTATTGCGGAGTTCAAACGCAAGTCGCCCTCCAAATTGTGGATAAACCAACAAGCTGATGCCACCATAATTCCTTTTGAATATCAAACTAATGGTGCTGCAGCATTGTCTATCCTCACCGATGAAATCTATTTTGGTGGAACTATGATCGATTTGCAAAAAGTTGTTTCACTCACTTCCATTCCTGTTTTGCGAAAGGAGTTTATTGTGGACGAATATCAAATTTATGAATCAAAAATGTATGGTACTCATGCCATTTTACTTATTGCAGCAGCACTCACGCCAAAGCAATGCAAACAATTTACACAAACTGCTTTGAGCATTGGTTTGGAAGTACTACTGGAGTTACATGATGAAAAGGAAATAGAATATGTCTCTCCATCGAACAAAATAATTGGCATTAACAATCGCAACTTAGGTTCGTTTGAAACAAACGTTGAGAAATCTTTTAAGATGATTGACAAGTTGCCAAAAGAGGCAGTGTTGATATCCGAAAGTGGCATTTCGGACCCGAGAACAGTCTACGAATTACTACAAGCGGGTTACAAAGGATTTTTAATTGGTGAGAATTTTATGAAAACAGATCATCCAGGAAAATCACTCAAACAATTTATCAGAGGGATTCATGAATAAAGATGCATTTATCATAAAAGTGTGCGGCATGCGCAATGGAAAGAATATTCGTGCAGTTGAGGCATTGGGCGTTGATTGGATGGGATTTATATTCTATCCACCATCCAAACGATTTGTTGGTGCCACACCCGAATATCTTCCCATGAAAACCAAAAGGGTAGGGGTGTTCGTTAACGAATCCACCGAAATAATTTTAGATAAAGTGACACTCTTCTCACTTGATATCGTTCAGCTACATGGCGACGAATCTCCGGAGCTGTGCCAAGAGTTAACTGACAAAGGAATTAAGGTGATAAAAGCATTTGGAATCGGAACTACTTTTCCTTCCGATAAGATAGAGCCATACGAAGGTTCTTGCGACTATTTTCTTTTTGATACACAGACATCTGCATACGGAGGTTCGGGAAGAAAGTTTAATTGGGATATTTTGCAAACTTATCAGGGCAGCACGCCTTTTCTATTGAGCGGTGGCATTAGCGAAGATGATGTACAAACAATTCAAGAATTTTCGCACCCCATGTGCATCGGTATCGATATCAATAGCAAATTCGAACTTTCACCCGCAAATAAAAACATACAATCCATCCAACAATTTATAAAATCATTGAAACAATGAACAGAATAGACAAACTTTTCGAAAAAGAAAAAAACGGAATTTTATCGGTTTACTTTACTGCCGGTTTTCCCAATCTGAACGATACCGTTCCCATAATTCAATCGTTGGAGAAAAACGGAGTGAAACTGATTGAAATTGGCATTCCCTTTAGCGATCCCATGGCCGACGGTCCCGTTATTCAAGCATCGGGTAGCAAAGCTCTGCAAAATGGAATGAGTTTGAAGTTACTTTTCAGCCAATTATCTACTGTAAGAAAATCAGTGCAAATTCCGTTGGTATTGATGGGATACCTCAATCCTATTATGCAATTTGGATTCGATCGTTTTTGTGCCGAAGCTAAACGTTGTGGAATTGATGGAATTATTATTCCCGATTTACCGTTTGAGGACTATCTTGAAAATTACAAATCTACTGCCGCAGCACATGGTTTGCACATGATAATGTTGATTACTCCCGAAACGTCCGATGAACGCATTCGTCTGATTGACAAACATACCGATGGATTTATCTATATGGTGTCAACCGCATCTGTTACAGGTGCCAAATCTGCTTTTAGGGATGAAAACATTTCTTACTTTCAAAGAGTAAATGCAATGAACCTAAAGAATCCACG
>JAQVGF010000062.1:0-4298 GCA_028696875.1 Dysgonamonadaceae bacterium | reverse complement strand
TGTTTTTGCTTATGGTAGATGTTTGCTGAAACACTTTTTTTGCAAGGATTTAATAAATCTCCTACTCACTTACAAAAGAGACTTCTCCAAATTTATTCTTTGTTTGGAATGAAGTATTTAAGGAATAACAATTTCTTTATACTCATCTGATAACGACTGCCTCTCAGAAAACCCCTTGTTTTTGAGTCTTTGATAAGAAAAGAGCAAAGACAAAGCCTGTTCCGCTTTGGCGGAAGCCTTCGTCCCGCCTTGGCGGGATGAAATTAAGGAATTTACTCGTAGTAAATGACTGTTTCAAAAACGAGAGTAACGCAGTATTTGCCTTTTTTCTTGCAAAGACTAACTATCATTTTGCTACTCTTTCCTCTTTCTTTTCAGGATTATCGAATATTTTAGGTGAATTCTTTGAAAAGAACCGCGCTTTTCTTTACATTTGTAAGTAATTATACCATATCTTACAATTATAAAACACTATTATGAATAAAGAATTTTATCCTGCGGAGCCTTTCCGCATTAAGAGCGTTGAGACTGTTAAAATGATTTCACGCGAGGAGCGTGAGCAAGTTATTAAAGATGCCGGTTACAACACCTTCTTGATTGATTCGGAAGATGTTTACATCGATTTACTTACCGACAGCGGAACCAATGCCATGAGCGACAAACAATGGGCCGGAATGATGATTGGCGACGAAGCCTATGCCGGTAGTAAAAACTTCAAGCATCTGGAAGCAACCGTACAAGAACTCTTTGGATTCAAACACATTGTACCCACGCATCAAGGACGTGGTGCCGAAAATTTGCTTTCGCAAATTGCTATTAAACCTGGTCAATATGTTCCGGGCAACATGTATTTTACCACTACGCGCTATCATCAGGAACGCAATGGTGGGATTTTTGTAGACATTATCCGAAGCGAAGCACACGATGCAAGTATTGATATTCCTTTCAAGGGCGATATCGATGTTGAGAAACTCAAAAATCTTATCGAAGAAAAAGGTGCCGAAAACATTGCTTACGTATGTTTGGCAGTAACTGTGAATTTGGCAGGTGGACAACCCGTTTCGATGAAAAATATGCGTGAAGTTCGCGAACTAACCAACAAATATGGGATAAGTGTTTTTTACGATGCAACGCGTTGCGTTGAAAATGCATATTTTATAAAAGAACAAGAGGAGGGTTTTGCCGATAAATCCATTAGCGATATTGTATTGGAAATGTTCAGTTACTCGGACGGGTGCACCATGAGCGGTAAAAAAGATTGCCTGGTAAACATAGGCGGATTTTTGTGTATGAACGACGATGATCTTTTCAACGATGCTAAAGAATTGGTGGTTGTTTACGAAGGAATGCCTTCCTACGGCGGAATGGCAGGACGCGATATGGAAGCAATGGCTATTGGACTGAGAGAGTCTATGCAATTTGAATATATACAACATCGGGTGAAGCAAGTTCGATACTTGGGACAAAAGCTGATTGAAGCCGGAGTGCCTATTGTAGAACCTGTTGGAGGTCATGCAGTATTTTTAGATGCTCGCAGATTTTGTCCACATCTTTCACAAGAGCAATTTCCCGCTCAAAGTCTTGCCGCTAATCTTTATGTTGAATCAGGGGTGAGAAGTATGGAACGAGGCATTGTTTCCGCTGGTAGAGACCGGAAAACAGGTAAGAACCATGCTCCAAAACTTGAAACAGTTCGTTTGACAATTCCTCGTCGTGTGTACACGTATAGCCATATGGATTTAGTTGCCGATGCAGTTATTAAATTATATAAACATAAAGAAGATATCAAAGGTCTTAAGTTTGTGTATGAGCCGAAGCAATTACGATTTTTTACGGCAAGGTTTGAGGAGATATAAAGGGATATTGAACCTTTAGAGATAATCAATTTATTCGGTCGGCGTTAAAAATAAGCCGATCGAATAATTTTCTTTACAATTTAAAGAGCTTGTAATTAGTGGTTTAACTTGAAAATAGTTGAAGAGTACTCTTTCACTATTATTATTCAATTGAAGAAAATGCTGAATTAGTATCAAAAGAATGCGCAACAATCAGGCGTTCAACTACTGCACACTTAAATATGTTGAGCTTTATTCAAAACTTCTCAAATCAACTCAAACCAATCACTATCCTCCTGATATCCCTCTACTACAACTCTCTTATTATTGAACGAAAATCCTGCCATTAACTTTGATATTTCCTGTTGCAGCATTACAATGCTTCCGTCTATCAAATCTTTTCGAAAACCTTTTTCTGATAATTGTATAACATAATTAATAGAAATAACACGACCTATAATTCTTCCCATTTCCACCAGCTTTCGCTGTGGCATTTGCATATCAAGATTAAAATTCATCAGATCTTTAACATAATGAACGGCTTGATTAGTCAAATCGAAATCTTTGAGAAAAGTAAAAAGATTCCTCTCTTTATTTCTCCTCATCAATTTCAATAGCCCTTCTGTAATCTGTGCATAGAGAATATCGTTTGAGCCTTCAAAAATCTTAAATGGACGACTGTCTACAGTTCCACGACCTACAATATGATTAATTTTGAAAGCTTTTGCTCCAAATAATTGCAAAGCTGATTGTGCTGCTTCCTGCATTAAGTCTGTTATAACACTTTTCACAGCGTTAGCTTCTAAACCGTGAGAAAACATATCCTTATCTATCGTTACTTTTTTGCTGCTGTTTAAACACATTGCTGCACCAATTGTATATGAGGCTTGAAGTCTGGATAGACGTTGCTGCACTTGGTCATATTTTAAAAGTGATTTACCTCCTACAAAACGGGTTTTGCAATGAGTAAGCGCTTCGTCCAACATCCTTTGTATGAAGCCTTGTGCCATACCGGGAAATTGCATTCGGCTCCTATGGAGCAAATCTAACATCATTTTTATACCTGTTGTCGTAGGTTGCAATTTTTGAATGGCAGGAACTTCCAGATCAATTTGGTTTCTTCCATAAGGTATGGCATATAAACCTAAGTTTTCAAAAACTTCTTCCACCACAATTTTTTGATTGGGGGAGTTTACATCGACTACAAAAAAATCAAGGTCACGTTGTAAATGACCCATTTGAATTTTTTTTCTTGCTGTAACAATCCAATAATCTGCCCATCCGGTTAGTCCGGCCCAATGTTTTGTTCCTTTCAAGTGGAATTTATCATCTTTTTCAGTGTAATGTGTTTGCATGCTCAATGCATCGCTCCCAAAATCGGGTTCGGTAATCATTAAGCCACCCATGGTTTGATGTTCTAAAAAGTTCTTAAAAACGGAAGCCTTTACATCTTCATGTCCGTATTTGCCAACCGGCTGCAAAAACAGAGCTGTATTAATTCCAAAAATCAGTGAAAGAGCAAGTGATTCATAGGATGCTGTTGAAAGTAATTTAATTGTTTCATGTGTTATGGCTCCTCGCCCTCCATACTCTTTGGGTACTGCAATAGAAAGAGGATTGACTGACATGATTTCTCGCAATACAAATGGTGTTAGACCTCTTTTGCCTGCCAGCTTATTAATATCTTCGCGATCATGAAAAACTAACTTCATCTTTACTTCTAATTCCCTTATTAATTCCTGAAAAGGCTTTAAGTTATTGTTAGTTGATTTGGAGGGTGAGTTTATGTCTGATTTTTGCGATTTCATATAAAATATAGTATAGATGTGTCATATAAAAATTAAATTTGATGCAACATTTAAACATGTTGAAAAACATATAGTTTTTGAAAATATAGGTTTAACATCTTTTAAAAGATGCAGCAAAGAAAATATAGATAAGGAAAATAAATAAAAGAGACGTCTTTTGGCTATCCCTTTGATATATAGCATATTTGGATAGTAAGAAACGCAAAAAAATTCCCATGAGCAAAAATAGAATTAATCCTTCGGATTTCAATATTTACAGCTCCAAATTCTCTCAATCTTCACTTTATAATCTGGCAGACTTTAATAAGGAAAAGGTGGAAGTCAGCGTCACTTTATCTAAAACATAGAGTGATTGCGATCGCCTTCTTTTGCGTTAAGGGTTTGTGCCTAAATAACCTGGCGCTTTAAACTTGCTCTTTTGTCCTTTAATTTCCTTGGAGATTTATTAAATAGCCCGCTATTCGCAGAATTTTCAAGGCGTTAACGAATAAAATAGCTTCGTTTCAAACAGTCAACTTATTTCATTACATAGGGACTAAATCGATAACCAAATTGCGGATACTTAAAGAGAGACTTATTTTTTTGGGGTCAGCAGATAATATTTACTTGCTTTTCTAGGATTAAAGTCCCGGAATTCGGGCTGAATTAAATTTAA
>JAQVGF010000003.1 GCA_028696875.1 Dysgonamonadaceae bacterium | reverse complement strand
AGAACAAACTACTAAACTGTTCTTGATTCATCGTTTGCAATGTTTCTAAATCAAGCGAAAGAAACTCAGGAGAAGGATTAAACTCAGGAGTGTTATGAGGTTTTGAAAATCTGTTCCAGGGACAAACAAGTTGGCAAATATCGCAACCGTAAACCCAATCACCGGTTGAAACATCTTCGTCTTGTTCTCCTTTCTTCTCAATGGTTTGATAAGAGATGCAACGAGTTGCGTTCAATAAGTTGGGTTGTTCGATAGCTCCTGTTGGGCAAGCATCTAAACATTGGGTGCACGACCCACACGATAGATTGATTGGTTCATCGTAATCCAATTCTTGATTAATAATTAATTCTCCCAAAAAGAAGAATGATCCTTTACCGGGAATAATGAGCAGTGTGTTCTTTCCAATAAATCCAAGTCCTGCTTTAGCAGCCCAATAGCGTTCAAGAACGGGTGCTGAGTCGCTAAAAAAACGTCCTTCAGTTTCGGGATAAATAGTTTTGATAAATTCCAAAAGTTGTTTCAGTTTATCTTTTACCACAGAGTGGTAATCTTTTCCGTATGCATAATAAGCAAATTTGGGAAGATTGGGATTTCGCTTTTCGTGTGGATAATAATTTAGTGCAACTGATACAATTGATTTAGCACCTGGAACTAACAAACGGGGATCGTCTCTTTTCTCAATATTCCTTTCCAAATAGGACATATCACCCTGATAACCGGATTTAATCCAATTGCGAAGGTTCTTTTCTTCCCCGGCTGATTCTGCACGACAAATGCCGCAGGCATCAAAGCCCAACGAGAGTGCGTGTTGTTTTATTTTTTCTGACGGTGTCATAAAAAGAGTCGTAAGTAATAAGTTGCAAGTTGTAAGATGTAAGTGATAGGTGGAAAGCGTTCTGACCAAATCAGACCAAAACCACAGGCTTCACACTACAGACGTCATACCTCCACACCTCGACCCAAACTTAAAGAAAAAAATCGGAAACGGAGTGTCTTGTTCTTATAATTTGCACATTAAGCTGTTAACAAGTGAAAAACTTATCGTATTTTTGCACTAATAAGTCTTCTCTGGAAATACAAAACTGCTGATTGTTAATTTTCTCACCCTTTGTCCCTAAAGGAAAATCCTACTAATCAGCACTCAGCCAAAGTCCTCTTTAGAGGATTTAGGGCGTAAGACATAGAAATAGATTTTTCAGAGTGGACACATAATTTAAATTAGAAACAGTCTCAGATGCCTGATTCAACACTTAAGAAAAGAACTGTCACCGCACTTTTTTGGAGTTTTCTAGATAAGTTTGGTCAGAAACTTATTTTCCTGATTAGCAGTGTATTTCTAATGCGTTTGTTGGATATTTCGGCATATGGAATTATGGGATCACTGCTCATTTTCACCGCCATTTCATCGCTATTAATCGACAGTGGGTTTGGGCGTGCATTGCTCAATCGAAAACATATCAGCGCAGTTGAATACAGCACTGTTTTTTATTTCAATCTTGCCATTAGTGCATTTCTATATATAGCACTCTTTCTTTCTGCACCATTAATTGCCCAACTATTCCATGAGCCAATGCTCATTCCTGTTTCCAGAGTGCTTTTCCTTTCTCTCCTATTCAATGGGCTTAGCGTGATTCAAACGGTAATCTTTACCAAAGCATCCGATTTCAAAACCCAGACCAAAGCAAACACCTCTGCGCTGGTTATCTCAACCGCAATTGCCCTTATCATGGCTTGGAAAGGATTCGGTGTGTGGTCGCTGGTTGCACAAAATGTAATATATGCTTTTTTCAGAAGTCTATTTTTGTGGCTTTATTCACCTTGGCGACCCAAATGGATTTTCAAAATGTCCAAACTAAAAACATTCTTTGCTTTCAGCAATAAGCTATTGGCTTCGGGAGCAATAGGCGCCATTTTCAACAACATCTACCCCAGTGTCATTGCCATGTTTTATCCCATGCAACAAGTTGGGTTTTATACACAAGCATACAAATATCAAGATACTCCATTTGCCGTTCTTTCCGATACTTTCCGTTCGGTATCTATGCTTATTCTTTCAGAGATAAATCAACAAACCGAACGATTGCATCGAGTGGTAGCAAAACTAATGAAAACGATGTCATTTTTGTCGTTCCCCATTGCAGTTATCTTAATATTGATTGCCGAACCTCTTTTTGTAAATGTATTCGGTGAAAAGTGGTTACCATCTGTTCCCTATTTTCAGATATTATGCTTGGGTGGTGCTGTGTCACCTTTTACTTTTATACTCAACGAATTGTTTATTGCCAAAGAGAGAGCCGATTTCTTTTTGAGCGTAGAGATTGTAAAGCGCATCATCCTAATCGCACTGATTATCGCATTTTTCAAACAAGGCATTGCCGGTTTGGCTGTGAGTTGGGTGGTTTACATGTACATCACATTAATCATTTCGCTATTTCTATCCAAAAAACTGATTGCCTACTCTCTTTGGAATTTCATTAGAGATGTTATTCCTTATGTAACTCTTTCACTTGTGGCGGTGTTGGCTGCCTATTTTGCATCCTATCAAATATCAAATGGTTTTTTGCAAATGTTAGCCGCAATGGCAGTAATGGGAGCTGTCTATTTAATCTTGTGCAGAGTGTTTAACTTAGAAATGACTACAGAGATTAATCAATTTATTGCTTCAAAAAGACCAAAAAACAGTGATAATGAAGAATAAAAAAGTTTGTGTAATTATTGTCTCTTACAATTTTGAACCGTGGATTGACAAGTGCCTGCCGGCGGTATTTGCTTCAACAATTCCTTCCACTGTGCTCGTTATTGACAATAATTCTAATGACAAGACAGTTGAAAGAGTACAAAAAGACTTCCCACAAGTAATCTTGATTGAAAACAAGGATAACCTTGGCTTTGGAAAAGCCAATAATATCGGCTTTAAGTATGCATTAGATAAAGGTTTCGATTATATTTTTTTACTGAATCAGGATACTTGGATTGAAAAAGATATGTTGGAAAAACTTATAATTGCTTCGGAGACAAATTCAGAATTCGGAATTATTTCCCCGGTTCATCTCTCATCGGATGGTACATCACTCGATCATGGCTTTGCCAACTATTCCAACAAGAAAACTCTCGATGAAATAGTGCAAATATCACCTCTCTTAGTTGAATTACCCTTTGTGAATGCTGCTTTTTGGTTGCTCCCAATTGCAGTTGTCAAAAAGATTGGCGGATTTAGTCCCCTGTTCTATCATTATGGAGAAGACAGAAACTACATTCAGCGCACTCATTTTCATAACTTCAAAATTGGATATCTGCCAAACGCTTTTGCTACGCACGACAGACAAAACAGAAAGGTAACTAACAAAGAATTTCTCTATGCCGAATATGTCTATTTCTTGAGCGAATTGGCAAATATCAACTACAGCTTCTCAAAAGCGATAGCTTACAGTGTGCTGGCTGCCATAAAGAAGATGTTTATTGAAGGGTTTGGTGGAAGATTTTCAAATTCGGGAGCGTATTTGAAGATGGCTTTTAAGTTGTTGGGGAAAGTTCCTATGGCGAATGCAACAAGAAAGAAAACGAAAGTGGCGAGGGCGAATTATTTGACAACGCAAACAACCAAACAATGACTAAAAATTCAACAATAGATATCGGATTGAATCAAACCGATTGCAGTATTGGGATTATTCTGCAAACGGACACTATTTTATTACCATTTGTGTGGAAAATAGAGAATGTATTTTGGGAAATATTAAAAATGGGGTGATGATATTGTCTGACTATGGCGAAATTGTGAAAAATGAAATCATAAAAATGAATGATTACCATATTCGTGCAATTATCGATGAATGGGTTGTGATGCCAAATCATATTCATTTGTTAATTGAATTGACGGATGATGGTAGGGATGAATCCGATGTAGGGGGAATTGATGTAGAGAGAATTCAGGTAAAGAAAATTCATGAATTTTCTCTACAGCGGTCACAACAAACACCACCGCAACCATCAAAACACCAATGGTGGCACAATCCCAACTATAAACCCACCATCGGCGAAATAAAACAATACCGCAAACAACGCAGACAAATGATAATACCAAAAATGGTTGGGAAACTGGAGATGATAACATCAAAACAGATAAATATTAAACGAAACACACCGGGTATAAAAAATTGGCAAACGAATTACTACGATCATATTATCCGTGACGTTGAATCATATCATCGTATTAAAAATTATATTATTAACAACCCTAAAAATTGGGATGGGGATACGTTTAGGTAGAGAGAATTCATGAATTCTCTCTACCTATTTCGCCAATCCAAAATCCAATTGTTTCCTCTCTAAATTTGCACGAACCACTGTAATTGGTAACGTTTGTCCCAAACGGTATTCACGCTTGGTTCGTCTGCCTATCAATCGATAATTTTTTTCGTCAAGTTCATAAAAGTCATCGTCTAATTCACGGATAGGGATCATACCCTCGCACTTGTTTTCATTTATTTCAACATAAATTCCCCATTCTGTAATTCCGGAAATTACGCCATCGTAAACTCGCCCGATTTTATCGGACATAAATTCTACTTGCTTATATTTTATGGAATCGCGCTCAGCTTGAACTGCTACCAACTCCATATCGGAACAATGCTTTGAAAGTTTTTCGTACTCTTCTTGGTCGGCACTTTTTTTACCGTTATTCAGATAGTCATTCAGCAAACGATGAACCATCATATCGGGATAACGACGAATGGGCGATGTGAAATGAGAGTAGTATTCAAATGCCAATCCGTAGTGACCAATATTTTTGGTTGAATAAACGGCTTTAGCCATTGTTTTTATCGTAATGGTTTCCACCAAATTTTCTTCCGGGCGATTCTGAACAGAATCTAACAAAGAGTTTATGCTTTTAGCAATCTGCACTTTACTGCCCGATGTTCTAATTTTATGACCAAAACGAGTAATAAATGTATTGAGCGTATCCAACTTATCCGGATCGGGCAGATCGTGAATTCGATATACGAATGTTTTTGCTTTTTTGTTTTTACCTACTTTACCAATCTCCTCAGCAACCGTACGGTTGGCAAGCAACATAAACTCTTCGATAAGATGATTGGCCTCTTTTGCCTCACTAAAATAAACCCCAAGAGGTTTTCCTTTCTCATCCAAATTGAAGTGAACTTCGTAACGTTCAAAATTGATGGCTCCATTGGCAAAGCGTTTTTCACGTAATTGAATTGCCAATTTATTCATGACTCCTACTTCGTTGCTATAATCACCTTTCTCTGTTTCTATAAGCGTTTGTGCCTCTTCGTATGACAAACGCAGGTCGGAGTTGATCACTGTTTTGTCAATTCGATGATTTAGAACGTCTCCTTTCTCATTCATCTCAAAAATTACTGAAAAACAGAGTTTATCCTCGTTCGGACGCAATGAGCACAACTCGTTGCTTAATCTTTCGGGCAACATCGGAATAGTTCTGTCAACTAAATAAATAGAAGTTGCTCTTTTCTGCGCTTCAGTGTCGATTATATCTCCAGGTTTCACATAATGTGTAACATCGGCAATGTGAACTCCTACTTCCCAAGTGGTTTCCGATAGTTTTTTAAGTGACAAAGCATCATCAAAATCCTTTGCATCACTTGGGTCAATGGTCAACGTAAAGAGATTGCGCAAATCTTTGCGTTTCTGAATTTCCTCATCGGTAATAACCGCCGAAATTTTATCAGCAGCTTTTTCTACATTCTCCGGATAGCGGTAAGGTAAATTATGTTGAGCAAGAATGGCATGCATTTCCGTGTCATTATCTCCTGCTTCACCCAATACATCCACTACTTTTCCGATGGGATTATTTGCTTTTTCCGGCCACTCAGTAATTTCTACAACCACTTTATCACCGGTTTTTCCGCCCTTTAAGTGTTCCTTCGGAATAAAGATATCGTTGGCCAATATTCTACTATCTAACACCAAAAAAGCGAACTGTTTTTGAACCTCAAGGGTTCCAATAAAACGAGTTTCGGCTCTTTCTAATATCTCAATGACCTCGCCTTCAGTATCAGAACGTTTGCGTTTTGCAAATAATTGCACTCGCACTCGATCCGTATTCATTGCATGCTTTGAATTTCGCTCGGAGATAAATATTATGTTACCATCATCGTCGGGCACAAAAAAGTTTTTCCCGCTACTCCTGCGTTCAAATCGTCCTTCAAGAACAGGGTTCCGATTGTTTGATTTATATCTTCCTCGTGAAGTCTCCAGCACCAATTCATCGTCACGTAGCTTGTCAAGCACATCTGATAAGGAACGTCTTTCATTATCATCTGTTACATTCAAGGCTGCAGATATCTGCTTATAGTTATATTGATTATTCTGATTATCGTTCAAAAATTGAATAATTTCAGATGCTAATTCTTTTTTCTTACGTTTTGGTTCCGATTGATTCGGATTCATTTTCTTTTTCATATGGTTAGTTTTTCAGTTTTGCAGCAACGCAAAGTAACTAAAATTTATCAATTTATAATCAATTCAACTGCATTTAGTTATTGTTTGTACAATCAATAAAAAACGCAGATGAAGTGCTATTGTTCATTTTTTTTTCACATTTGATGTTAATGGCGGAGAGCATTTGGAGCTATATTTGCTTATTTCATAAAAGATCTACCCCATTTTAGCCATTTAATGATTAATTTTGCCCGACTGTATCTTACAAAAAATAAAATGCAAAAGAAAATTCTCATTACCGGAGCCAGCGGATTTATTGGCAGTGCTATTGTTGCAAGAGCTCTTGAAGAAGGTTACGAAACATGGGCAGGTATCCGTTCGAGCAGCAAAAAAGATAGGTTGCAAGATAAACGTATAAATTTTATCGACCTAAACTATTCGGACAAAGAAAAATTGACCGATCAACTTAGATCATTTACTCAAAAAAATGGGAAGTTCAATACCATTGTACATGTTGCCGGATTAACCAAAGCGATTCGTAAAGCAGATTTTGAAAAAATAAATTTTCAATACACCAAAAACTTTGTGGATGTATTAGTAGCTGCAAAAATTGTGCCAGATTCTTTTGTATTTATGAGCACATTGGGAGCTATGGGAGTTGGAGACGAAATAGATTATTTGCCCATGCAATGCGATCGAGAACCAAACCCCAATACTGCTTACGGAAAAAGCAAACTATTGGCTGAGAACTATTTGAAAAGTATTCCCGGTTTCCCTTACGTAATACTTCGCCCAACGGGCGTATATGGCCCCAACGATACCGACTATTTGATACTAATGAAAGCAGTACAAAAAGGAGTTAATGTGGGAGCCGGATTCAAAAAACAATTGCTCTCTTTTATTTATATAAGCGATTTGGTCGATATCGTTTTTTCTTGTATCGACAAGAAAATAGCGCAGAAAGTGTACTTTGTTTCTGATGGAGAAGGATATACGGACGATGAGTTCAATAAAATAGTGCAACGTGCATTACAAAAAAAACGTGTGCTTCGGTTGAAAATACCCCTTTTCATCGTAAAGGCAGCTGCTTATGTAAGCGAAAAAATTGGTGAATTGTTAGGAAAACCGATTACCTTCAACACCGACAAATACAAAATAATGAAGCAACGAAATTGGACATGCGATATCACCCCTTTGAAGGAGGATATCGGTTTTTTCCCTAATTTTCTTCTAAAAGAAGGGGTTGAAAAAACAATTGATTGGTATAAGGAAAAAGGGTGGTTATGAAAATAAACAGATCTTTTGAAACACTAATTTTGTCCTCAAAACATCTTTTTGTTTATTCCATTCTGTTTTACATTTTAAATTTACTATTTTTGCAGTTCTAAAACATTGAAAATGAATATAGCGATTATAGGTTACGGAAAAATGGGTCGCGAAATTGAAAAGATTTGTCGCGAAAGAGACCATGATATTGTTTGCATCATCGATGTAGGAGATGAAGATAAATTTAACTCTGACGAGTTTAAGAGCGCTCAGGTAGCCATTGAATTCTCTTCTCCAGAAAGTGCTTTGGAGAACTATCGCCGTGCTTTTGCTGCAGATGTACCGGTTGTATCGGGCACAACAGGGTGGCTCGACAATATAGACGAAGTGAAAGAAGCGTGTGAAGAAGAGGGAAAAACTTTCTTTTATGCATCCAACTTCAGTTTGGGAGTAAACATCTTATTTGCCGTAAATAGTTATTTGGCGAAAATAATGAATAACTTTCCGGAATATAATGTACATATTGACGAAACACATCACATTCATAAACTGGATGCACCCAGTGGCACCGCCATCACGCTTGCCGAAGGCATAATGGATTCGATTGAACAAAAAAAACAGTGGAAGCTTAATGAAGAGACGACTGATGATGATTTAAGAATAAATTCTTATCGCGAAAAAGAAGTTCCGGGAATTCACACCGTTAAATACGAATCGGAAGTAGATGAAATCGAAATTACACACAATGCAAAAAGCCGAAAAGGTTTTGCACTTGGAGCAGTATTAGCTGCAGAGTTTACAGCAAACAAGAAAGGTTTCCTTGGGATGAAAGATCTTCTTCCATTCTAAATAGCCCTTGCAACAAAAGCCCAATAAATTTCAACAGATTTTTCAGTTTATAACTATGGCATTAAAAGAACGTATTTCTAACACATCGCGCCGTCAATGGATATGGTTTATCGGCACAGCATCTGCGTGGTTTCTCTTTTCACTGTGGGCAGGCAATTTATGGCTTCTCCTGTTTATATTTTTTCTTTTTGACATCTATATAACAAAATTTGTGCCATGGACATTTTGGAAAAAGACAAAGAATCCGGCAGTACGAAAAGTGATGGAATGGGTTGATGCAATTGTTTTTGCTTTGATTGCAGTTTATTTTATTAACACTTTTTTCTTCCAAAATTACCAAATACCCACCTCATCGTTAGAGAAATCGTTGTTGGTGGGCGATTTTCTCTTTGTAAGCAAACTTAGTTATGGTCCTCGTGCACCAATAACTCCACTTTCCTTTCCTTTGGCACAACATACCATGCCCATTGTAGGAGGAAAGTCATATATCGAAAAACCTCAGTGGAAGTATCGAAGACTAAAAGGTTTTGGTGAGGTGAAAAGAAATGACATTGTAGTATTTAATTTTCCAACGGGTGACACTGTAGCAACCAATATGGAGTCGGTCGACTATTATGTATTGTCAGCATACAATGCAAACGGAAGCGAAGGGATCAAATCGGACAGAAGAACGTATGGCGAAATTGTTTATCGTCCGGTCGATCGAAGAGAAAACTATGTGAAACGTTGTATTGGCCTTCCGGGCGAAACATTGGAGATGAGAAACGACTCTGTATTTATTGACGGTTCCTTTCTACCAAACCCCAAATTGTCTCAACACAATTATTTTATTCAAACAGATGGATCTGAGATCTCATCAAAGGTGTTTTCAGAGATCGGGATAAACAGAGACGATTATGTTGCACAAGATATGTCGGGACAAGCACGGATGCAAGATTTAGCGTATGCCGATAGTATGAGCATGGCAAATCTTGGATTGAAAGACGTCAGTGGAAATAAAGGAAAACTTTATTATAACATTCCGATGACCGATGAAATGGTTGAAAAAATGAGATCGAAACCGTTTGTCTGGAATGTGATTAAAGAGTCTGAACCGGCCGGTTCCAGTTTATATTACCCGCTTGATTACCAGCAAGGATGGACAAGAGATACTTTTGGTCCGCTTTGGATACCTAAAAAAGGAACCACCATTACGTTTGACACAGATGCCGATTATAAAGTTGCTGCATACGAGCGCTGTATAAAAAATTACGAAGGCAATGACTTCGATTATCGCGACGGAAAAGTTTATATAAATGGTCAGGAGACTAATTCCTACACATTTACAATGGATTATTACTTTATGATGGGCGATAACAGGCACAACTCTGCCGACTCCCGCGTGTGGGGCTTCGTTCCGGAAGATCATGTGGTGGGGCAACCTCTGTTGATTTGGTTATCGTTAGAAAAAGATAAAACCTGGCTAAATGGTAAAATCCGTTGGAACAGATTGTTCCGAAGTGCGAAAAAATAATGAATACTGTTCTTCTATCTTCTTTGTACCTTGCGCCAATACAATATTACAGCAAACTCTTTCGTGCCGAAAGGGCGATCATTGAAACAGACGACAATTATCAAAAGCAATCTTATCGAAACCGCTCTGTAATTGCTGCTGCCAATGGTGCAATGTCGTTGAGTGTGCCCATTGAGAAGCCCGCTGGGCTTAAAAGTAAGATGAAGGATGTTCGAATTGCTGAACATGGAAACTGGCAACATTTGCATTGGAATGCATTAATTTCGGCATACAATTCTACCCCGTTTTTTGATTATTATCGGGATGAATTTCGTTATTTCTACGAAAACAGATTCCGCTTCCTTCTCGATTTAAACGAACAACTTCGCTCGCTTATTTGCGAACTAATAGGCATTGAAGTGCCAATTGAATATTCATCTAAGTTTATAGAAAACTATCCATCGGAAATAAAGGATTACAGAGAGAGTATCCATCCAAAAAGAGATTGGAGGAGTTTTGACTCCGAGTTTGAAGCAAAACCCTATTATCAGGTTTTCGAAGAAAAAAACGGATTCATTGCCAACGCAAGCATTATCGACCTCTTGTTTAATATGGGAAATGAAGCAAGACTCTATTTGTAAAAATTGATTTTAGAGTTATCGCTCGTTATAAATTCCTCAATTTGGTAAATTTTATGTAGATTTGCACTACAAAATATGACAACAATGAACAATCAAATCAGAGTGCGATTTGCACCAAGTCCAACGGGACCACTTCACATTGGAGGAGTTCGTACCGCATTATACAATTACCTCTTCGCAAAACAACAGGGTGGAAAATTTATTCTGCGAATAGAAGACACTGATTCAAACCGTTTTGTTGAAGGGGCAGAAAAGTATATTGCTGATGCTTTTGAGTGGTTAAACTTAGAATTTGATGAAGGTCCTTTGGCTGGTGGAAAACATGGTCCGTATCGACAATCGGAGCGAAAAGAGATTTACCAACAATATGTTACTAAACTGTTAAACTCGGAAAAAGCTTATATTGCATACGACACACCGGAGGAACTGAACACCAAACGCAAAGAGATAAGCAACTTTCAGTACGATGCGTCAACACGCATGCAGATGCGTAATTCACTCGCCTTGTCGCTGAACGAAATGGAAGCGCTGAACGAAAAAAGAACACCTTATGTAGTTCGAATAAAAGTGGAGCCGGATATTGAAATCACAGTAAACGATCTTATTCGTGGTGAGGTAATTGTTAACTCATCTGTATTGGATGACAAAGTTATTTACAAATCATCGGATGAATTGCCTACATATCATTTAGCCAATATTGTTGACGATCACCTGATGCGCATTTCGCACGTTATTCGTGGCGAGGAATGGTTGCCATCGGCACCCTTGCACGTTTGGATGTATCAATGTTTAGGTTGGGAAGAGACAATGCCACAATTTGCTCATCTTCCGTTGTTGCTCAAACCGGAAGGTAATGGAAAACTGAGCAAGCGCGATGGCGATCGTCTGGGTTTTCCTATATTTCCGCTCAAATGGGTTGACCCACAATCGGGTGAAGTGTCCTCAGGATACCGCGAAAGCGGATACTTGCCTCATGCTGTAGTTAATTTCCTGGCATTGTTAGGATGGAATCCCGGTCATGACGAAGAGATAATGTCAATGGAGGAAATGATTGAGCTTTTCAGCTTTGATCGATGCAGCAAGAGCGGAGCAAAGTTTGATTTCGAAAAAGCAAAGTGGTTCAATCATCAATACATTCAAACAACTTCTGACGAAGAACTGGAAAAATTGTTCAGACCTATTTTGGATGAGAAAAAAGTAATTGTCTCGAAAGAATATGTTGAAAAAGTGATTGGTCTAATAAAAAATCGCGCACACTTAATCGATGACTTTTGGGATCAAGGTAGTTTCTTTTTTATTGCACCAACATCGTACGATGAAAAAACAGTAAGAAAAAGATGGAAAGCTGAAACACCGGAGCAATTAGGTGAATTAATCAATCTGATTGAAGGAGTTGAAGATTTTTCAAGTGCCAATATCGAGAGCTTAATCAAAGATTGGATTGTGTTGAAACAATATCATTTGGGCAATATAATGAATGCCTTCCGATTGGCATTAGTTGGCGAACCCAAAGGTCCACACATTTTTGATATAGCAGCATTAATTGGACAAGAAGAGACAATTAATCGACTAAAAAAAGCAATAATCACCATCCATAAAGATTAAAATTTAGCATGTATAACGTCGCTATCTCAATCTATTCGTTTTTAGTTCGTTTAGTATCACCCTTTCACAAAAAGGCTAAACTGATGATCGAAGGTCACAATGAAACCTTCCAGATTTTGCGAGAACAAATCGATCCCAAAAGTAAATATGTGTGGTTCCATGTAGCATCGTTGGGTGAATACGAACAGGCACAACCGATGATGGAAATTATCAAAAAGGAGAATCCCTCGTATAAAATATTGTTATCTTTTTTTTCTCCTTCGGGATATGAAGTACAAAAAAATAACGACACAGCCGATGTAGTTTGCTATCTCCCCTTCGATACAAAGAAAAATGCTCAGCTTTTTCTCGATTTAGTGAACCCAGCAATTGCCATATTTGTAAAATATGAATTTTGGTATCATTTTATCCATCAGCTCTATTTACGAGAGATTCCTGTTTATCTGATTTCTGCAGTTTTCCGCCCCAATCAACTGTTTTTTAAACCGTGGGGCGATGTCTATACAAAAATATTGAGATATTACACTCAAATATTTGTTCAGAACGAAGAGTCAAAGAATCTTATTCAGGGACAAGGCTTAAACAATGTTATCGTTATGGGCGACACACGGATAGATAGGGTGATAAAAATTAAAGAAAAAGCATTACCACTACCTGTGGTAAAAAAATTCGCCAAACCAAAAAATAGTGAGACCACCCTTGTTGCCGGTAGTTCATGGCCGGAAGACGAGAACATACTCATTAGTTATTTTAATACACACGCTTATTTGAGACTAATTATTGCTCCTCATCTTATCGACGAAACACATCTTAAACAAATAGAGAGTAAACTCAAACGCCCATTTGTAAGATATTCGCAAGCTACCGAAGATAATATATTGAATTACGATTGTTTGATTGTGGATAACTTCGGGTTGCTCTCTTCAATCTATCAATATGGAGAAATTGCCTATATCGGAGGCGGCTTCGGTGCCGGAATTCACAATTTGCCCGAAGCGGCAGTGCATGGAATACCGGTGATTTTTGGACCACATTACCACAAGTTTCTTGAAGCGCAAGAACTGCTAAAAAATGGTGGAGGATATAGTATTAACAACGAAGTTGATTTTAATAAGATCTTGAAAAAGCTTGTTACATCTCCCCAAGATCGTAAAACTGCCGGCCAAAAAGCATCGGAATATATTTATGCAAATGCGGGAGCTACTCAAAAAATAGTAAGTCAATTAGCACTCTAATTAAAACTACAACTATTTTGCAAACGATATTTTTAAACAATGTACTCTATTTGATGTTTTAATTCTTGAAACATTATTCTACGAATAACCCGAATAAAATGAAAAAGTCACAATCGAAATATCGGATAAAAACGCGAATCTATGTACCGCTCATTTTTATTCTTGCAACCTTATTAATTACGTATGTTTTTCCCCGTCAAGGAAAATTTAAATACTCTTTTAACGAAGGTCGCCCATGGAGATATGGTTTGTTGACAGCTCCCTTTGATTTTCCCATTTTTAAATCTGCACAACAACTGCAACAAGATCAGGACAGTATTTTGCTCTTTTATGAACCTTACTACAAAATTGATAAAGCTGCCGAAATAGAGGCAATTGCAAACTTTGATGCCGATTCAAATTTAGATCCCGCTTTGAATCAATTGGATAAATCCTATATTAGTTACATCAGGATCAAACTATTAAACATATATGAAGCCGGAATAATCAACAGTGCCGAATACGACAAAGTTGCGGCTACCAAGAAGAAAACTCTTCGCTTGCGCGAGGATAAAGAGGCAAAAACCAGGGAAATAGAATCATTTTATACCATAAAATCGGCATATGAAGAGATTATTAAAAACGCACCTCCTGTCTTAGACCAAAACACATTGAAAGCAGCGGATGTAAACAATTACCTGAAAGAAAACATTGTTTATGACCCTGTAACTTCAGAAAAAGCTAAAAATGAGTTTATACAACAAGTTTCTCCTACGTTAGGAATGGTGCAAGCCGGCGAAAGAATTATTGGCGAAGGAGAAATCGTAAACCAAAATGTATATAATATTCTCTCTTCGCTCAAAAAAGTTACGGAAGAAAGAACGGGTTCCAGTGGAAGATCAAACTGGATAATTTTTGGGGAATTTATGCTCATTGCCATATTGATGGGATCTTTTTATATGTACCTGCTCTTTTTCCGAATCGATGAGTTTCGAAATCGGAAGCACGTAACATTTATGGTTCTTCTAATTGCATCTTTTGTAGTTCTCACCGCAATAAATGTGAGTTTCAATTTTTTCAACGTTTACATCATTCCCTACGTAATTGTTACAATTCTGGTCCGTACTTTTATTGATTCACGAACAGCCCTCTACGCCAGTTTGGTTACTATACTGCTTTGTGCATTGATGGTTTCGTTTGCATTTGAGTTTATGATATTGCAAGTGACCATTGCCATGATCACAATTTTCAACTTGAAGGAACTAACCGAACGTTCTCAGTTGATCCGAAGCTCATTTGTGATTCTAAGTTCATACGTTATTATATATGTGGCATTGGTATTGGCTCAAGAAGGAGATATCACCATGGTTAATTGGGAAATTCTTATCTATTTTCTCATCAATTTCATATTTATTACCTTCTCATATCTTTTGGTTTATATGGTAGAGAAATCATTCGGATTTATTTCGGGTGTAAGCATGGTGGAATTGGCAAACATAAACAAACCTTTACTAAGGCAGCTTTCGGAAGAAGCTCCGGGAACTTTCCAACACTCTATGCAGGTATCGAATTTGGCAGCAGCAGCCGCACAAAAAATTGGTGCAAATGCTTCGTTGGTTAGAACAGGTGCGCTCTATCACGACATTGGGAAAATAGATAATCCTATTTTCTTTACAGAAAATCAGTCACCGGGAATCAATCCGCATGCCGGACTTCCTTTCGAAGAAAGTGCACGTATTATTATTGATCATGTACCTCTTGGTGTTAAAAGAGGGCATAAAGCAGGTTTACCAAAACAAATTATCGATTTCATTGAGACGCATCATGGAGACAGTACACCGAAGTTTTTTTATAACTCCTGGAAAAATGCCAATCCCGGTAAAGAAATAGACGATGCAGCATTCTCCTATCCCGGTCCAAATCCGTTTAGTAAAGAAACTGCTATATTGATGATGGCCGACACGGTGGAAGCAGCTTCGCGCAGCTTACAAGAATACACCGAAGAGTCGATAAGAAAATTGGTTAATAAACTGATCGATTCTCAAATGCGGGACGGGTTGTTTCAAAAAGCGCCTATTACGTTCAGAGAAGTGGATATCATAAAAGAACTTTTTGTGGAAAAGTTGAAAACAATTTATCATTCGCGGATTGCGTATCCGGAATTGAATGAAGAAAAGCCACTGAAGAGGGATGAGACGTTGAATGAGATTTGATTGCTAAATCTTTTATCTTGGAGTGCGACTTAATGTTGTGTCGCTAATATCATTAAAATATGTGCAACATGCAATTTTTTGCCTACGGCAGACACGGGTTTCAAACCCGCGCCAGCGGATACACTGTTTATGGAGAAAGATTCAAAAAGTCTCAAAAATAAGCAGAGGGTAACCGCAAGGGATTGCCCCTACAGAGTCTATGAGCATTTGTTCTTAATTCTTAATTCTTAACTCCCTTTATTCCCACTCAATCGTTGCCGGCGGTTTCGACGAAATATCATACACCACGCGGTTCACTCCTTTCACTTTATTGATAATTTCATTGGATACTTTTGCAAGAAATTCATACGGGAGTTGCGCCCAATCTGCTGTCATGGCATCAACTGAGGTGACCGCACGCAGTGCAATGGTGTTTTCATATGTTCGTTGATCGCCCATCACGCCGACGGATTGCACAGGCAACAAAATAGCTCCTGCTTGCCACACTTTATTGTATAAATTTGCTTTTCGAAGATTCGAAATAAAAATGTGATCCGCTTCTTGTGCAATTCGTACTTTATCGGGAGTGATTTCACCTAAAATCCGAATTCCCAATCCCGGACCGGGAAAAGGATGGCGATGAATCAGATGAGGTTCCATACCTAATTCAAGACCGATTTTTCTAACTTCATCTTTGAAAAGTAACTTTAGCGGCTCGCAAAGTTTAAGATTCATTTTTTCAGGAAGACCACCCACATTGTGATGGCTTTTGATAACGGTTCCCGTTATTGAAAGTGATTCGATAATATCTGGATAGATTGTTCCTTGTGCCAACCACTTTATATCTTTTAGTTTGTGCGCTTCTTCATCGAAAATATCGATAAAACCTTTTCCAATAATTTTTCGTTTTTCTTCCGGATCGGTTACACCGCTCAGCTCTTTGTAAAATATATCTTTTGCATTTACTCCAATCACGTTTAATCCCAGATGCTCGTAATCGGTGAGCACATCTTCAAATTCATTTTTGCGAAGCAAACCATGATCCACAAAAACGCAGGTTAAGTTTTTACCGATGGCTTGGTGCAACAAAACAGCAGTAACGGATGAATCTACACCGCCGGAAAGAGCTAAAATAACTTTATCGTTGCCTAATTCTTCTTTTAGATTTTTCAGAGTCGATTTTACAAATGAAGCAGGTGTCCAATCTCTCTTGCAACCACAAATATCTAAAAAGTTGGAGAGCAATTTAACTCCTTCGTCGGTGTGAACCACTTCAGGGTGAAATTGAACTCCCCACGTGAGTTCATCTGATACACGATAGGCTGCGACTTCAACATCTTCTGTTGAAGCGATAAGTTGCAAATGATTGGGCAAATTGGTAATGGAGTCTCCGTGTGACATCCAAACGGTTGATAAATTCAAAACATCTTTAAATAATTGGTCGTCAACGTGCGTGCTTAATTTGGCACGTCCATATTCTCTGGAGTCTGTTTTTATCACTTTTGCTCCTTCAGTTTGAGCTATAAGTTGAGCTCCATAACATATTCCTAAAACAGGATATTTCCCTCTAATCTCCGAAAGATCGGTTTTAAACGCTTCTTTATCGTTTACAGAAAAAGGACTACCGGAAAGGATTACTCCTTTAACGGTTTTATCTTCAAACGGGAATTTGTTGAAAGGAACTATTTCACAAAACGTATTCAATTCGCGAATTCTTCGTCCGATAAGTTGAGTAGTTTGAGAACCGAAATCAAGAATAATTATTTTTTCATCCATAATTTGCAAGTTTTAAGGTGCAAATATAAGAAAAAAAGATATGGTATTTTAATTGAAAATGGAAAATGGGAAGTTGAAAATTTACACTGACAAGCTCAGTAACAAAAAATATTGTGATGTATGCTCCAATATAGATTTCACACAATTGTAATTCATCAATGCACTAAATTGAACTGATTGCTTCATTCCTTAGACAGAAGTAAATGAAAGAGAACTCTTTTTAATCATGATTTATAGTATATTTACACGGATTGTAACGTTATTTAAAAAGTATATTATTATCTTTGAAGATTAGAACTATGCATTATTGGAATGAAATTATATAAGCTTATATTCTTAATGATTCTGTTTTTCCCGGCTTGGGCATTTGGTCAGGTTTCGGAAGAGGCAATGAAACTTTTTGAAGAAGGAAATTACGAGCAGGCTAAATCTGTCCTGAAAATAGATTTTGAGAACGATCCGGCAGATGCCACAATAAATAAATTGCTTGGTATTGCCGCTTTAAAAACCGGCGACATAGAAACAGCAGAACACTCTTTGACCGTTGCTTCAAAAAAACGCATTCACGAAGCTACGCTTTATCTGGGTCGACTCTATGCAATGCAATATAAGTTTGATGATGCAGAAAAGCAGTTTGCGGCATTCGAGAAAGCAATGCGTCGCAACAAAGAAGCATTGGCCGAATTGGAAAAGGAGCGTGAATATGCAGATCGGCTTCGACGAATGAACGGCCGTACAGAAGATATCCAAATAATCGACAGCATTGTAGTAAGCAAAAGAGATCTCCTGAGCGCGTATAATCTGAGTGAAAGCGGTGGTTCATTAGAGTGGGCACGTGATTTTTTCGATGATGGTTGGAACGAGGATAATTCGGTAGTTTTTATGAACGAACGAAAGACAAAAGTCTATTTCTCGCGTTTTGCAACAGAGCGCGGTTCCACACTTTACACCATGGAAAAGATGCTGGAAAATTTCGGGAACGAAAAGATGTTACCTGCTCCAATTAGTGATGCCAAAGACCAAGCCTATCCATTTATTATGTCGGATGGACTGACTATCTATTTTGCTACCAAAGGCCACGAAACCATTGGGGGTTACGATTTGTACGCTTCGCGGTTAAACTTAAACTCTAACACTTACTTAACTCCCAATCAGATGAATATGCCTTTCAATTCACCGTTTAACGATTATATGATGGTGATTGACGAAAAGAAAGGAATCGGATGGTTTGCCAGCGATCGCTATCAGCCCGAAGGGCAAGTATGTGTGTACACATTCATTCCAAATCAAGAAGTTTTACTAATTCAATCGGATGACGAAAAGATACTGGCGAATCGTGCAAAAATTAGCAGTATTCAAGATTCGTGGAGAACCGATAAAGATTATTCATCCTTGCGGGATATAGCTTCAAAAAGAAGTAATAAGATCACAGACACGGCAGCAGATTTTGATTTTGTTATCAACAATGATTATACCTATCATCAGCTTGCCGACTTTAAAAGTTTCAGTGCAAGAGAATATTTTATACGAGCAAGGGATGCAAAGAGAGAATTCGAAGAGTTATCTAAACAACTGGATGAAAAACGAGAGCAATATGCAGCGTCTGCATCAAATGTTTCAACTCCCTTAGGAGTAGAAATTCTTTATATGGAAAAAAGGGTTAGCGAACTATTCGATCAATGGAAAGCGACAGAAACAGTTGCACGAAACGAAGAGATACAATATATTAATTCACAACCATAATTGACATGACTTTTAATATCATAATTATAGCAATAATAATTCTATTGGGAATTATTTTTCTCTTAGTAGAAATATTCCTGATTCCCGGGATTACCATTTCCGGAATAGCCGGAATAGTTTTTATTGCGGGCGGAATTCTATATGCTTACAAGTACATGGGCGCATCGGCAGGAAACTTCACACTGCTAATAACAGTATTCTTGATAATGGGGAGCTTCCTTTTCCTGGTCAAATCAAAATCCCTTAGACGTATTGCGCTCAACACAAATATTGATTCGACAGTGGATGTTTCTGATTTAAAAAAAATCAATATAGGAGACACAGGAATCACAATTTCACGTCTAAACCCTATCGGGAAAGTTTCCATCAACGGTTTGACCGTTGAAGCAAAATCAATTGATGGCGAAATGATTGACGAGGAAACAGAAGTAGAGGTGATTAAAGTTGAGTGGTCAAATGTACTTGTTGCTAAAGTTACCACATCTGTATAATTTTGGAATAATAAACTAAAATAATTCATAAACACTAAAAATAAATATTATGGAATTTACACTTTTTATGGCTGCAGCAGCGGTTCTGTTTGTAGTAATCATTTTTTTCTATTACGTACCGTTTTTCTTATGGATAAACGCACTGTCGGCGGGAGTACATATTTCGTTGGTACAGTTATTCTTGATGCGATTGCGAAGAGTTCCGCCACGCACCATTGTTTATGCAATGATTGAAGCCCACAAGGCAGGGCTCAAAAACATAACGCGCGATGATCTGGAAGCTCACTATTTGGCCGGAGGACACGTGGAGAAAGTTGTTCATGCATTGGTTTCGGCATCCAAAGCAAACATCGACTTGTCATTCCAAATGGGAACAGCCATTGACCTGGCTGGTAGAGATGTTTTGCAAGCTGTTCAAATGTCAGTAAACCCCAAGGTTATTGATACACCGCCCGTTACCGCAGTGGCTATTGACGGAATTCAGCTTATTGCTAAAGCCCGCGTTACAGTTCGTGCAAACATCAAACAATTAGTAGGAGGAGCCGGAGAAGAGACTATCTTAGCGCGCGTAGGCGAAGGTATTGTTTCCTCTATTGGTTCTGCAGCATCGCACAAGTCGGTATTAGAGAATCCGGATTCTATCTCTAAGCTGGTTCTAAAAAAGGGATTGGATGCGGGAACCGCATTTGAAATTCTATCCATCGATATTGCCGATATCGACATAGGTAAAAATATTGGTGCTGTACTACAAATTGACCAGGCACAAGCCGATAAAAATATTGCGCAAGCGCGCGCAGAGGAACGTCGGGCAATGGCTATTGCATTGGAGCAAGAAATGAAAGCAAAAGCACAAGAAGCTCGTGCAAAAGTTATTGAAGCCGAAGCAGAAGTTCCTAAAGCCATGGCCGAAGCATTTAGAGCGGGCAATATGGGCATTATGGACTATTATCGCATGAAGAATATCCAGGCCGATACGGAGATGCGCGATTCTATTTCTAAACCACAAAAGGGTTCTGATAAAATTACTCCAAATAAATAGGTTGGGGTGTGAGATATGGGGTATGCGTTTTGCGGTATGTGGGCGCTTGAATAATCGCAATGTATATTGATAACAAACCCATAGAGACGTTGCATACAACGGCTGAGAAACATTAAAACGAAACGCATCGCACATAAAATAGAACCATTAAAAACAAAAGAAAATATGAGAGTAATACCTGAATCTGAATTAATAATTAATTCGGATGGAAGCATTTTCCATTTACATATAAAGCCTGAACAATTATCAGATAAGATAATAATGATGGGCGATCCGGGGCGCGTTACCTTAACCGCCTCTTTCTTCGATTCTATTGAGTTCGACATTCAAAGTCGTGAATTCCATACCGTAACCGGTATGTATAAAGGTAAGCGAATAACAGCTCTTTCCCACGGTATCGGGACCGATAATATCGATATTGTTGTTACAGAATTGGATGCTCTGGCAAATGTAGATTTCAAAACACGTGAAGTGAAAAAAGACTTTAAACAACTCACGATGATTCGAGTTGGCACTTCCGGTGGAATGCAGCCACATTGCCCGGTGGGCACTTTTGTTGTTTCCGAAAAATCGATTGGTTTTGATGGGCTAATTCATTATTACAATAATTCGGAGAAAATAAGGGAAGAAGAGTTTGAACTTTCTTTTCAAAAACATGTTAATTGGTCACCTTATCATTGCTCGCCATATGTGGTGAGTGCTGATGAAGGGTTGGTTGATCAGATTGGTTACGATATGATTAAAGGTGTAACCATTTCTGCAATCGGATTCTATGGACCACAAGGCAGACATGTTCGATTGGCATTAGCCGATCCGGAACTTAATTCCAAAATTGAGTCGTTTCGATTTGAAGATCATTCCATCACGAATTATGAAATGGAAAGCTCTGCACTTGCCGGTTTGAGCAAGCTCATGGGACACAAAGCCATGACAGTTTGTTCCATTATTGCCAACAGAGTAGCTCAGGAATCGAATGCCAACTATCAAGGATCAATAGAAGATTTAATTAAAATAGTATTAGACCGAATTTAAACTTATTAATCTTAAAAAATTTAATCAATGAAAAAATTATCTTTACTGGCAGTTTTGTTAATCAGTTTAACAACAATTGCACAACAAAACCCTCCTCAACCCATGGATCCGGCAGTACGCTACGGAAAACTTGAAAATGGGCTGACTTATTTTATTCGTCAAAACAAATTGCCCGAAAACAGAGCCGATTTTTATATTGCTCAAAAAGTGGGTTCCATGCAAGAAGAAGATCCTCAAGCAGGCTTGGCACACTTCTTAGAACATATGGCATTTAATGGCACCACCCATTTCCCGAAGAAAGAGATGCTAAATTATCTGGAAGAAAATGGAGTGAAATTTGGCGAAAATGTAAACGCTTATACATCGTTTGACGAAACGGTTTATTACCTGTCAAATGTACCTGTGGTACGCGAAGGGATTGTAGACTCGGCGCTGCTCATTCTGCACGATTGGGCAAACGAAATTGCCCTTGACGGAGACGAAATTGAAAGTGAACGCGGTGTCATTCGTGAAGAGTGGAGAACGCGTGGCGGTGCACAGTTTCGCTTGTGGGAAAAAATGCTCCCTGTTATGTTCAAAGACAGCAAGTATGCAAATAGATTGCCCATTGGTAGCATCGATGTTATCAATAACTTCAAGCATCAGGAAATTCGCGATTATTACGAAAAATGGTATCGCCCCGATTTGCAAGGAATAATTATTGTTGGTGATATTGATCCCGATAGAGTTGAAGCAAAAGTGAAAGAGCTATTCTCAAAAATTGAGATGCCTGAAAATGCCGCAGAACGCGAATATTATCCCGTTCCCGATAATGAAGAAACCATTGTTTCTATTGCCACCGATCCTGAATCTATCCGCACAAGCCTGATGGTTTTCTACAAACATGATCCAATACCGGACGAAATAAAATTATCGCAAGCCGGATTTGTGATCAATTACATTAAAAATGTAGCATCGAGCATGATAAATGATCGTTTTCAGGAAATAA
Source organism: Dysgonamonadaceae bacterium (assembly GCA_028696875.1). Taxonomy (GTDB): domain Bacteria; phylum Bacteroidota; class Bacteroidia; order Bacteroidales; family Dysgonomonadaceae; genus UBA2632. Next base: position 19,935 of record JAQVGF010000003.1, on the reverse strand, counting down.
TTCAAAAGCCAAACGCTCCATTTACATATGCGTATGCATACGACGGTGACTATTTTGTTGCTAAAACAAAAGATGCATGGACTGTTGCAGCATCATCTGCCGACGACAAAATCAAAGATGCCTTATCGGCAATGATTCGCGAAACAGAACGTATGAAGAAGTTTGGTTTCACAGAATCGGAATACGAAAGAGCGCGTGAAAACACGATTAAAAATTACGAAAACTCTTACAACAACCGAGATAAGCAACTAAACAGAGTCTATTCGCAAGAATACGTGAGTAGCTTCACCAACAATGAACCATTTCCCGGAATTGAATATGAGTACAACATGATTAAAATGATTGCTCCAAGCATACCTGTTGAAGCAATCAACCAAACAGTTGCTCAGTTGATTCAAGATAAAAACATGGTTATCTCTATATCAGGACCTGCAAAAGAGGAATTGGTATATCCTACCGCAAGCGAGATTTTAGCGCTCGTTGAGGAAGTGAAGAAAGAGGAAATTGAAGCATACGTAGAAGAAGTATCCGATGAACCGCTTATCACAACACCTCCTACTGCCGGCGAAATTACAAAAACAGAAACAAACGAAGCTCTTGATGCAACAGTTTGGACTCTTTCTAACGGCATGAAAGTTGTTTTGAAGAATACCGATTTTAAAGATGACCAAATTCTGATGACCGCGTCAAGTGTTGGCGGATATTCTTCGTATGCCGAACAAGATCCGATAAACAGCAAGATGATGAGCAATGTTATGTCGTTAGGTGGTGTTGGAAACTTTAGTGTAACTAATTTGCGCAAAGTGTTAGCCGGAAAAACTGCATCTGCTTCCCCAACAGTTGCTTTGACCACTCAAGGCTTTAGAGGATCGTCTTCCATCAAAGATTTTGAAACCATGTTGCAGTTGATTTACCTCTATTTCACATCGCCCAGAAGCGATAAAGACGCTTTCGATTCGTTTATCGAACGGATGGAGTCGCAACTTAAAAATGTGGAAGCAGAACCGATGGTTGCTTTCAGCGATTCAGCCATGTATGCTTTGTACGGAGACAATCCAATTGTGTTGCGTACTAAACTGGCAGATTTAAAAAAGATAGATTACGACAAAATCATGAAAATGTATAAACAAATATTCATTAATCCGGGTAGCTTTGTTTTCACTTTCGTGGGAAATGTCGACGAAGAAGCAATTAAACCTGCTGTTTTAACTTACCTTGCATCATTACCGGGCGAGGCTGTGGAGGGAGAGTTCTTACACGTGCCAATGGACGTTAAGACAGGTAAAACAAAAAATATTTTCCAAAGAGAGATGCAAAACCCAAAAGCATCCGTCTTTAATGCATTTACCGGTAAGATGGACAGAACATTGAAGAACACAATTCTTATGAGCATGTTTGATCAAATTCTGGACATCGTTTACACCGAAAAAATTCGTGAAGATGAAGGCGGAACCTACGGAGTATCTTCCAGAGGAAATATTGCACGGTACCCTGAGAATCAAACGATTTTGCAAATCGTATACGATACTGATCCTGCAAAAATGGAGCATCTGAATACAATTGTTCATAAAGAACTTCGTGATATTGCAGCAAACGGACCACGCGAAGTTGACTTCAATAAAGTGAAAGAATTCATGAACAAGAAGTATAGCGAAAATATGAAAGAGAATAGCTATTGGCTCAATATCTTAGATACTTATTATTACTACAATGAAGATAATTATTCAGATTATCTAAGCACATTGAATTCAATAACAATGGCCGATGTGAAACAATTTGCAAACGAATTGCTTTCGCAAGAGAATGAAATAATTGTGAGTATGATGCCGACTGAGGGGGAAGAAGATGCCGTAGAATAGGTGGTTTTCAAGAGACTGCACAATGTATAAACATCAAAAATTGTAGCAGTTCTTTTATATAAAAAACGAAAAAGCGTCAAGAGATTAAATCTTGGCGCTTTTTTTTGGTTGTAATAATAAAAAATATGAGGCGGAATTTTCATTCAATTTTAGAAGTATCTATGTCAGGAATTAAATTAGGTTTACATTGCAACCTCGAAGAGGTTGTATGTTTATAGCGTAAAAACGAAAGTAAATTCGACCACATCGTGGTCGAATTCTATTTTGTAATTAGTGCTATAAACATTCAATCCCTTTCGGGATTGGCAATAAAAGAATAATACTGGTCTCTTGTTATGATAACCAAATGAAACATCCCTTAGTTCTTTGTAGAAACAGATTTCTCACATACGCTTGAAATGATATTGTTTTTTGAAATTTGCAGAACTTTGGCTGGCGCAGGTCTCTGACCTGTGCCTTGGGAGTTAGAGGCATAAGTCTGGAGACTTACCAGCGAGAAGAATTTTTAGAGTGATTTTTCATTCTTAGTTCTTCATTCTTAACTCTTCATTCTTAGTTCTTCATTCTTCTTTCCTCACACTACCTCAAACACCGCACCACAAACAACCTCACCCCACCAAATGCCTCTCAATCTTTACAGGATCGTGCTTATATTGAAAGAGAATAGCAAAAAGAATCATTACCACTACAGAGTAGGAGGTAAATACAAACCATGCATTGGGCCAGCCAACCATATCTAACACTTGTCCAGCAGCATATGAACCTATAAAAGCTCCAATGCCATTGGTCATAATCATGAAAAGTCCTTGTGCACTGGAACGAATTCTCGGACTCGTTTCTTGTTCTACGAACAAAGAGCCGGATATGTTGAAAAAGTCAAATGCTACACCATACACAAGCATTGAAAGAACAAGCATCCAAACTCCTCCACCTGGATCGCCAAGCCCTAATAGGCCAAAGCGTAATATCCATGCAAACATACTTATCAGCATTACTTTCTTAATCCCAAATCGTTTCAGAAAGAAAGGAATTAACAAAATACAAAGTGTTTCAGACATTTGAGAAATTGAAATCAGAATGTTTGCATATTGCACTCCAAATGTGTCTTGATATTGCGGCATTTTGCCGAAATGATTGGTTAAATAGTCATTGGCAAACATGTTTGTAATTTGAAGGGCAACTCCAAGAAGCATGGAGAAAGTGAAAAAGACAGCCATCTTACGTTGTTTGAACAATGCGAATGCACGCAAGCCAAAATTATCCACCCACGATTTGCTCTCACTTGCCGGACTGATAGGACACTTTGGAAGTGTAAACGAATAGATCCCCAATATAAATGATAGACCCGCTGAAAAATAGAGTTGATAAGCCGTCTGAGAAAATTTCATTCCATCTATACGGAGCAGATCAACAGAAATCATAGCGATTATAAAACCCACTGTGCCCCACACACGAATGGGTGGGAAGGACTTCACAGTATCATGCCCCGATTTTTCAAGTGCGTTGTATGCCACCGCATTTGATAATGCAATGGTTGGCATATAAAAAAATACTGCAAGCAATATGTAAGTATAAAGCGCAATATATTCAGTTTGAGGAGCAGCCAAAAACAAAAACATAGCTCCCAATAAATGACAAATACCTAACAATTTTTCTGCTGGTATAAATCGATCTGCAATAATTCCCAGTAGTCCAGGCATAAAAAGCGAGGCAATACCCATGGTAGCAAAGAAGCTGCCAATTTGTACGCCTGTAAAATTCAGCTTACCACCTAAGTAAGCGCCCAATGAAATTAACCATGCTCCCCAAATTGCATATTGGAGAAAGTTCATCAAAATTAAACGTAGTTTTAGATTCATAAAAATGTAGTTTACAATGAATAGAAATTAACGATATTATATTTTCAGTCTATTTTTTGAGCCAGGGCGCCGGATTTAGCTTCGTGGTTTTATTCCAAAGCTGAAAGTGCATTGTGGAAACACCTGTATCCGAATCGGTATATATTTTCCCTAAGGCTTCGCCTGTTTTAACTTTTTGTCCTTGTTTTACGTACACATTTATGATATTGGCATAGAATGTATAGTAATCTCCGTGTCGGAGAATTACACAGTTGTTGTATCCCGGAAACGCAATGATGCGCGATACTTCTCCATCAAATATGGAGCGGATGTCGGCATTGTTTTGTGCCTGAATATCAATTCCGCTATTATTGGTAGATACATTCCACTCTGCATGTTTATTTATCCCAAACTTTGAAACAATTGTAGCAGCACCTGTTACAGGCATCGGTAAACTGCCTTTGTTTGCAACAAAGTTTTTAGAGAGGTTGAATGTTTCAGCTTCTGCAATAAGCGGTTCTTCTTTTACGATAGTACGCTCAGGAATCTCTTTTTCAGGTTCTGCTTTTTCTCTCTTAGGCTTTTTCTTTTGCTCTTTGAGTCGTTTTTCTTCTGCCAGACGTTGTTCCTCTGCACGCTTTTTGCGTTGCTCCTCTTCCAGTCGCCTGGCTTCGCGTTCTTGTCGTGCCACTTCTTCGGCAATCAGTTTTTCTATTTCTGAATTCAGGCGATTGGCTTGCTTTTGTTTGTCTTGAAGCACTTTTTGCAACTCTTTTTGTTTGCCTTGTGCTTCATTCATTTCGCTTTTACGATTTTGCTCTTCTTCAATTAATTTCGACTGTTCTGTTCTTATTGCAGCAAGTGTTTTACTACGCTCAATTTTTGCTTGCTCAATATCTGTCCGTTTTTTTTGCAACTCTGCATTTTTCTCTTTTATTTCATCAGCCTGATTTTTTTGCATGCGTGAATATTGCTTTAAATATTGCATCCGTCGCAATGTTTCGCCAAAGGATTTACCTGAGAGGATAAAAAAGATTTTATTTTCCGATTGTCGCTTATGCATTACAGTTTTTATTGCATTCGCATACTTATCCTGTCTTTGTTTAAGTTCACGATTTAAAACCTCTATCTCTTTTTGCAAACGAGATAACTCATTATCGAGAGCGGCAATTTCTTGGTTTTGAACAGCAATAATTTTCTTTCGGTTTTCTATCTGTTTGTTGATAAGATTAATGCGCTGTATGATAGTAGTTGTTTGTTTCTTTACATTTAAATAGAGCCGATTTGTATTCTCAATTTCTGCTTGCAGGTTTTTTCGTTGATTTTGTAAACGTTCCAAATCACCTGTTTGCGAGAAAACAGAAAGGCTTATTACTAAACTAAAAAGAGCAACTACCTGTTTCATTTTTTATCGGAAAACATTTTTAGCACTTCGCTTAATTCTACTTTTGTATAACTCCCCGGTATGAGCGTTTCCAGAGTTAATGGTTGGTTCAAATTGATGTCGGACAGTGAAATGGAAGTATCTAACTTACGTTTTTGAGTAGAAGCTGTGATTTTCATTTCGTGTGGAAAAAATAGATTTCGCATTAACGAGAATTGATTGTAATTCCATTGAAGGGAATATCCTTTTTCGGGTATATACAACTGAGTAAGGGTAATTTGATCGTTCCCATTCACAGAAAAAGAATAATCAATTTTCGATTTTTTATCGCGTGCCGTTAAATGATAATTATCTGCACTCTCAGAATATTTAAACTTACTATAATCTTGAAGTGAAACCTCTTTTTGTTCCGGGATAAACAAACTGTTTGTAAAGAGTGATTGTAAAGTATAGAAGTTAAATCCAACCGGGTTTTCCTCTGTCAGGTCTTGAAACGACTCTTTTACATAACGCTTATTCATTCTATCCAAAACAATCAGGTAATCAGGCTCAACATAAAGACGAAACATCTCAATACCAAATAGTGGTTGGACCGATACCTGTATGGCTTCATCATTTATGATGCGCAAATTTCCTTTTGAACTGATAGTTTTGGTGCCAGTAGAGATGGTCATGTTTAACTTAGACGAAAAAGTGTTGAATTCAAGACCTTTGCTCATCACATCCTTGAAAAGCTTGGATTGAGTTTTATCTTCTAATGCTGCCTGAGCCTGAATTATTCGTTCTTTGGGTTTACATGAGTATATGCCCACTATTAGTAACAATAGCAAGCTTACGAAATATTTTAGTAGTTTATGAGTTTTCATTGTTATAAAAACGAATTTATCTTATTCTACGTATTTTTTTGTTTTAATTTTTTTGTTTAGTGTTTTTGAATCACTACCTAGCTCTTTGGCCTTTTTCCATTGTTCAAGAGCTTTCTCCGGTTCGTCCGTTTTATATAAAATATCACCGTAATGTTCTAATACCTCTGCTGAAGGCTCATCCTCGCTGTACTTAACAGCATTTTCAATGTATATTTTCGCCATCGTGTAGGCTCCTTGTTTAAACAAAACCCAGCCGTAAGTATCTAAAAAAGTAGCGTTTGTAGGTTCTTCCTTAACGGTTATGCCACTCATGCGCTCTGCTTTATCCAAGTCTTTGTTTTCAAGCGACAAAAAATAGCTGTAATTATTTAAAACACCCAAATTCTGCGGGTTCAACTTCAATGCTTTTTCGTAATTCTCGAAAGCAACTTCCTTTTTTCCCAAATGATAATTTAGATCGCCAATTTGAGCATAAAAGTCGGACTTAACGAGAGGATTTTCATCATCCATTAGCTCAAGTCCTTCTTCGAAAATAGTTAATGCTTCTTGATATTTCTCTTGCTGATATTTTGCGCCACCTAAATAGAAGTAAAATTGATAGGCATCGGGGTTGTATTTCAATGCATTTTGGGTAATTTCCACTACTTTATCCAGACTATCGGGCAACGCAATTCGAAGCATTTGTTCCCAACCTGCCGGATTACTGGGTTCTGCATCGGCAAAAAGCTGAAATTGTTTCATTGCCTCCTCTTTGTTTTCTTGCAACAGTAAAACATTCCCATAAAGATAATTAAGTTGTGGATTGTGAGGATGTTGATCAAACAATGTTTCAAAAAGAGGATTAGCAATTTTGGTATCGGTTTTATTGGACTGCAACAAAGAGATGTATCGTGTCAGCAATTGTAATTTCATTTCCACTTCAAACATTGGGTTTACCAATGCCGAGCGTATTTCCTCCTGTGCCAACTTGGGACTGCCACTTTTTTCATAATAGTTTACCATCGACAGTACCAAGGAAGGATAATCAGGATCAATAGCTTTTACTTTTTCGAATTGTTTTAGCGCTTTGTCTAATTGATCATCTTGCAAATACAGATCTCCCAACAAAAGTATATAGCCCAAATTATCCGGATTTTTCTTTATAATGGTTTCAATTTCCTCAAATGCTTTTTCTTTTTTACTCAACATGGAATAAAGTCGGAATTTATTTAAGGTAATTGCTTCTCTAATTCCAACATTCTTCTCTAATGCATCCAATGTCTCAATAGCTTTTTCAAGATCGCCATTGTTGTTATAAGCCTCCGCCAATGCCATATACACATCAGTATTTTGGGGATCTTTGTCCAATAACGTAGTGTAAATACCAATGGCGTCTTCTTTACGATCGAGCTCACCATATAACGATGCCAGCATCATATTGTAGTAATAATTATCGGGATCTTTCTCAACAGCTTTGCTGAGATAATTGGCAGCTGTTGATTTTTCTTGCAAAACATTGTAAAAACTACTTAGCTCGCTCAATACATTAGCATTGGTTGAGTCCAATGCATGACAGTGTTGAAACAGATCGAATGCTTCGGCAAACTTTCCTTGTGCTTTCGCATTCAGTGCATCGTAAAAGTAGTAATCAAATTTTCGCTGATTATCTGTGTCAAAAGCCAACTGGTTTTTATTTTGTGCCAAAACAAAATTGGTTGTCAAAAATAAAAGTAACAATGTTGGTGCAATAGCTTTTAAAAAAGCACTTACTGTTTTTATACTGTAATTCATTATCTGTTCCATATTTATGGGTTTAATGTTTGCCTGTATGACCAAAACCTCCAGTTCCTCGCTCGCTTTTTGCAAGTTCTTCAGTCTGCTCCCACTCCACTGTGGAGTGTGATGTAACAACCATTTGACAAATTCGTTCGCCATGATTTACAACAAATTCGATGTTAGAAAGGTTAACTAAAACAACACAAATCTCACCTCGATAATCGGCATCAATTGTTCCCGGTGAATTCAACACAGATATTCCGTGCTTAATTGCCAAGCCACTTCGTGGTCTTATTTGTGCTTCGTAACCTGTCGGCAGTTCAATAAACAAACCAGTGGGTATCAACGCTCTTTCCAGTGGTTTTAAGGTTACAGGCTCTTTTAGGTTTGCCCTTAAATCCATGCCTGCAGACAACGCAGTTGCATATTCGGGTAAAGAATTAGTGGATTTATTTATAATTTTGATGCGCATTTTTCTGTTTTTTCTGTTTTTTGTAATAAGAAGTAAAGAGTTAGGTGTTCAGGAGTTAGGTGTTGGGAGGTTGATTCCAATTTCTAAATTCTAATTTTTACTTCCCAGTTTCCAGTTTCTAACATCTTCTTCTATCTTCTATCTTCTATCTTCTATCTTCTTCTATCTTCTTCTATTTTCTAATATCTTCTAACACCTATCTTCTAACACCTAATTTCTATTCTCTAATCCCGAATCCCTAATCCCAAATTCCGAGTCCCGAATTCCGAATTCCGAGTCCCGAATTCCGAATTCCGAGTCCCGAGTTTCCAATCTTGAGTTCCCAACTGCGAAATTATACATTTCTCTTCAATAATAGAGCTAATTGATAAAATTTAAGGGAATTACTCTCAAAAGAAAGCTTATAAAACCCGAAAAAACATATTTTGATGGATCAAAATTCGTATCTTTGTTATAATGAATGAGTGGAATAACATACTTGATAAATTGAGAGCTACCCTAAACAATCAGGGAATAGACTCCTTTCATATCCTCGAAGAATTAGTTCCAATCGAGGAGCAAATGGAATATTTCAGATATTTTGAATATCTGAGAACTGCTAACGAACCCTTTGTTCGCGACGAAGAGATAGCTATCTTGTTTTCACCCGATGCCACAATAGAACAAAAAAAACGGAGCTTAACCTTGCTTGCATCCATACCCGATGTAGGAGCTTATCGCTCCATCGAAACTTACCAAAGCAGTCCACTCGAACCGGAGCTCAAAAACTGGTCTTCCATTGCCTTATTGGGCAGTAGAATTGTGCTTAACTCCGACTTATCCGGCAAACAGCAAGTTTACATCTCATCCGGATTAGGTGGTCACAATCAAAAACTACGTTTTTTTTCACTATTCACATCACAGTTGCTCGAAAATTTCAGCGATCTTCAAAAAGAGATTGTTGAGCGCGAGTTTAAATTCCAATTGGAAAAAGCTGAGGTTGAAATTGAAGAGTTTGAAATAAAAGAAAACTACTTTTCTATTTTAATGCTATTCCCTTTCGAAACAGATGTAAAAGCCATCTTAAATGCGGCAATACAAGAATGCAATAAATATGGTGACTTTCTGGACAATAGATTCTTATTTACGAATGTAAAGGTCTTGAGCGATGAGGAAATTCAAAGACTTTTGCAAAGAAAACAGCCGATTGGCTGATTGTTAGTGTGCGCTAATCGGCTAACTTGCAAGTTTTAAAATTAAGAGTTAAGAATTAAGAGTTAAAAGTTAAAAGGTGAGTCTACTCCCATAAGTCAATCGCCCCTAAATCCTCTTGTTGGGACTTTGGCTGCAATTTACACTTTAAGAGGAACTCCCACTCGCACGGTTTTGCAAACCGTTAGTACCGTGGAATAATGCTTTGCATTAAAATCTACGATTTTTTCCATAGGGTTCACACCCGTGAAATAGAATTAAATTTCACAGGGTGAATGTTGCGAAGCAAAAAAATAAAAGAAGAGTCCACTCTGAAAACCCTCAGAAAGCAGGGTAATTGACTTTTCGGAGTGCACTCAAAGAAGATTTCGCTAAAGCGATGCGCGCAAACGATGATTTGGGGAAAAATTGAAATGTGTCATCTCATAGCCCTTTACACCTTACGTCTTATGACTTACAACTTACAACCACGCTCTTAATGCACATTAGATAAAATGAAAATGAAGCAGATAAACATCATTTTTACACTCACACTTTTTTTATACACCATGCAGATTTCGTATGCATCTGCACAAGACATTCCTTTTGTCCCTCCCGTATATAATTACAACACAAACAATTACAAAGCAGGAAATCAAAACTGGGCATTAGCACAAGATAAAAGCGAAATAATATATGTTGCTAACAATAGTGGTCTTTTGAGTTTTGATGGGATAAATTGGCAACTTCACACATTACCAAATAATATAGGTGTGAAATCTATTCTTATAGACAATATTGAGGTGAATAACAAAATCAAAGAAAAAATCTATGTAGGTGCATTTGAAGAGTTTGGTTATTTTGAACGAGATTCAACAAACAGATTAATATATCATTCGCTCAAACATTTGGCCAAAGATTATAGATTCCAAAACGATGAAATCTGGACCATTGTAAAACACAACAATACAATCTATTTCCAATCTTTCTCATCCTATTTTTCGTATAACGAAAACGATTTAAAAGCCAACAAATTAAGTCCGAGTCCATTATACCTGTTCTCTCTTCGAGACGAAATATTCGCCCCAATGATAAAAAACGGCTTATTTCAATTGAAAGAGAAGAGTTTTGAACGTATTGTTCCCAGAGAACAATTAATGGATGATGATGTGGTGGGAATGGTTTCAATGAACAACACCTACCTGCTTATAACTTCTAAAAATGGTCTGTTTATATATGACCCTAAAGATAAAAATGTAAAGCAGTGGAAAACTTCGGTTGATGGAGAATTGCAAAATGCGGTAATAAACAGAGTAGTGAGCATATCGGACAGTTTGTTTGTTATGGGCTCGATAAATGAAGGTTTATATGCTATCGATCATAAAGGAGAACTGAAATGGCATTTAAACAGAAAAAATGGATTAAATAACAATACTGTTTTAGGCCTTTTCAAAGATAAAGCAAACAATTTGTGGGCTGCTCTTGATAATGGAATTTCTCACATTCAACTAAACTCGTATGTTTCTCTTTTCGAGCCAACCGATATACAAATCGGTATGGTGGAAGATATTTTAGTGACCAACGGAAAAACTTATGTAGCATCAAATCAAGGCGTTTATCTATATGATCCCGTTGTAAAGAGTTTTAAGCAACTTCCGGGATTTAATATCCAAACCTGGTATCTCAGAAAAATAGACAATCAAATTATTGCCGGACACAATAGAGGTGCTTCCTTTATAGTAAACGACCAAGAACAACTCGTTAATGGGAGCAGCGCCGGAGGAACCGATATCAAAGATGTAACAATAAATGGCAGAAATGCCTTAATTGAATCTACATATAGCTTTTTGTCAGTATTTTTAAAAGATGAGTCCGGTAAATGGAAGTTTAGCCACAATATTAGAGATGGTTTTATGGATCTTATTGCAGATATTGAAGTTGATCACACGGGGAATATTTGGTTGGGACATATGTATAAGGGAATATATCGAATAAGATTGGATAATGATATCAAAAGGGTGGTTGAAAAAGAATATTTTGAGACGCTGGACTCTTTAAAAACCTCCACACCTTTAAATTTAATGAAATTGCGAGGCCGAATTGTGTTAACCGATAATGAAAAGTTTTACACATACGATGATATTTCTCAAAAAGTTATCCCATTCACTCTTTTAAACAACCAGCTTCCCGGCTTGACCGATACGTATCGTATAGTCTCAATCAACGACCAACTATTTTGGTTTATAAAAAACAGTGAATATGTTCTGGTAGAATACGATTCGGGAATATACAGAGTGAAAGACAAAATACCCTTCATTATTCTCAATAATCCACCCAATCAAGGACGCGCCAATATCTATATTGATGAGGACGGAACATCCTATTTTACTTTAAATGGTGGAATTGCTAAATACAATTTTCTTGAAAAGGAGAAAGATGAATCGAAAAAGCTATATCTGTCCACTGTGTGGAGTTACAACCGAAAGAACAACACAAGTAGATACTTGCCATTAACTGAAGAGAATATTATTGAGTTTAATGAAAATACGCTTCATTTTAATTTTGGATACCCCGATTTTTCGAAAACAACTTTAAAAGTTGAGTGTTTTTTAGAAAATTACGATACCCGATGGACTTCTGCAAACAACCAATTTGCCATTACCTATGCAAATTTGCCTGCTAATGATTATGTACTAAAAGCTCGTATCCTAAATGAATTGGGCGAAGAAGTGTCTCAAATCTCATTTGCATTTATAGTAAAACCTCCTTGGTTCCTCTCAACTTGGGCTTATATTATCTATATCTTTTTAGCTCTGCTAATAGCTGGTTTGCTCACTTTGAGCTATATAAAGTTTGCAATTAGACGAAACAACAAGTTTTTTCATGCACAAGAAAAAGAGCGCATTGCACAATTAAACAAACAACAAAAAGAAATTGCCACTCTTAAGAGTGAACGGTTGCAGGCCGATCTGTCGCACAAAAGCAAGGAGTTGGCGAATGCCACGATGTTGATTATTAATCATGAGGATTTTTTGAATGAACTCAAAAAAGATATTCAGAAAAATACGTTATCCGGAAAAATACAAAAAAGACAAGGTGAAATATTAATCGATAAAATTAGTCAAAACTTATCTGAAGAAGATGAATGGGCAGTTTTTCAAGAAAACTTTGATTTGATTCATAAAAACTTTTTTCGAAATCTAAAGACAGCTTACCCGGATTTAACTCCCGTCGATTTAAGAATGTGTGCATTATTACGTCTCAATTATACATCAAAAGAGATAGCCAAAATACAAAACTTATCTATTCGAGGAGTGGAGGCTGCCAGGTATAGACTGCGCAAAAAAATCGATATTCAAGAGAATGAAGATTTGGTGTCGTTTATGATAAATTTCGTTTGAGAAATGGGGGGTTGTTTTTTGTGATTTTGGTTTTTCGGTTTTTTGCCCAGGCTGGCGCAAGTCTCTCACCCTCGTTTGAAACGAGGGGTGGAGGGGCGATTGAAACTCCTCCTTCATACATTTCTTTTACATGGAGCGAGAGCTACATGTCCTCCAAGAGACAGAATAAAAGGTTTCAACCTAATACTGTTTTTTATTTTATATTGAAACAACTCACTTTCATTTAACAAATTACTCTTAGCTGTTTATCAATTTGTTAGCACTCCACAAAGTACAAAAAGAGTATTCATCATTAACATGTTATATAACATAACGTACTTTAACAGAGGTACAAAATGAACGAGACATGATAATAAGTGTTATAATTGTCAACAAGCATAAACTTTGCCTTATTTAAACAAAAAAATTAAACTTATGAAATTCAAAATTATTTTAATGATTTCTCTGTTTACTATGAGTTTTTATGGTTTCTCACAACAAGAGATAACTGTAAAAGGTGTAGTTACAGAACAAACCACAGGCGATCCCGCAATCGGGGCGACTGTATTAGTGAAAGGTACAACCATCGGTACTGTTACAGATATTGATGGAAACTACTCATTAAGTAACGTACCATCCAATGCCACACTCGAATTTAGTTATATTGGTATGACGTCCGTAGAAGAAAACGTGAATGGACGTACCACTATAAATGTAGTTCTTGCAGAAGATATTCAAGCTTTGGAGGAAGTGGTGGTTATAGGATATGGTACCGCGCGTAAAAGAGACTTAACCGGTTCCATTGCCAGTATAAAAGCTTCTGATATTGCGGACCGTCCTTCTACAAACCCACTTGCTTCACTTCAAGGAAAAGTGTCAGGGGTGCAAGTAGTAAACACCGGACGAGCAGGACAAGATCCAGAAATTAGAATTAGAGGTACAAACTCTATTAATGGGTATGCTCCACTTTACGTTGTTGATGGATTATTTTCTGACAATATTAATTACCTTAATCCTGCAGATATTGAGTCAATGGAGATATTGAAAGATCCTTCTTCACTTGCTATTTTTGGAGTGAGAGGTGCCAACGGTGTGATCATTATTAACACCAAGAGGGCAAAAATGGGACAAACAATCGTAAATTTCAACACCTCAATCGGTTTTAAAGAAGTTGTTGATAAAATGCCTATGACCAATGCTTCTCAATTCAGAGAATTATACGATGAACAAAGGATTAATCAGGGAGTGTCGCCGTTTGATTATACAAATTATAGTGCTAATACAGATTGGCAAGACGAAATATTCCAAACCGGATTAATTACCAATAACAATGTAAGCATAACTGGGGCAAGTGAGAAAAATCGTTTTTATCTGGGTGTTGGTTACACATCGGAAGAAGGAAATATTAAGAATGAAAAGTTCTCTAAAGTTACTCTTAATGCAAGCAGCGATTATAATGTAACCGACTTCTTGCGATTTGGATTTCAGGTAAATGGTTCCAGAACTTTGCCTACAGATGCTAAAGGAGTTACCGGTGCGATTAGAGCAGCGCCTATTGCTCCTGTATATGGACCCGATGGAGATTTGTTACAAACCATGCCCGACTTCCAACGATCGCAGGTTTGGAACCCAATGATTGATGTGGAAACCCGTGCAAATACAAATATTCCCACAAATAATAGAGCAGCCGGAAATGTATATGGTGAAGTAGATATTCTGAAAAGTCTTTCATTTAAATCTACATTTTCTTTGGATTACGCTGTGGAAGAAGCCCGTAAGTTCAGCCCTATAATATATGTGTATAATCCTGATATTGCCGGAAAAGAGAATTTAAATGAATCTGAATCTCTGTCTCAATCAAAATCAACAAAGACAGTTGCACAAAGTGATTACATATTTACATATGATAATAAGTTTGAAGGACATTCATTAACCCTGATGGGAGGTTTAACAACTAATTATACTGAATATTCTAAATTGGAAGCGGGTAGGAGTCAAAATATGGAAGATATTATATTTTCTATTCCATTAAATAATAATGATAAATGGTGGATAAGTTCTATTGATTCTAAAGCCTCAACAAATGGATCTTCACAATACAGGCGCTTTACCATGTCATACCTGTTAAGAGCATTATATAACTATCAAAACAAATACCTCTTCAATGCTTCTTATCGTCGAGATGGAGCATCTGTGTTTAGATCGGTAGGTAATACATGGGACAATTTCTATTCGTTCGGAGGTGGTTGGGTTGCATCGGAAGAAGCATTTATGAAAGATCAAGACATTATAGATTATCTTAAAATAAAAGGTTCATGGGGAGTTTTGGGAAGTCAAAACACCGGAGGTTTTAACTATCCTACCTATCCACGTCTGGAGAGCTCAGGAAGCGCAGTTTTTGGTGATAATATTATTAGTGGATACTCTATCAATTATTTACCACAAGATTTATCGTGGGAAAAAACCTATGCTTGGGAAGCCGGTTTTGAAATGGATTTGTTCAATCGTCGTTTACGCATAGAGCCTATTTACTATAACAAAATAACAAATGACATTATAGTTCTACTTTCAGGTTTTTCAGGTGCGAAAAATTCTTTGGAGAATTTAGGAGAGATTCAAAACCGAGGGGTTGAAATTTCTGCTACATGGAACGATAAGATTGGTGAAACAGGTTTTGGTTATTCAATCTCTGGAAATCTTACTACCATAGACAATGAAGTTATTTCATTAGGTCGTGGGCCTGAAGATGCCATATTTTCAGGACCAGACGGCATTTCACGCTCATTGGAAGGATATCCTGTTGGACACTTTTACGGATATAAGGTAGTAGGAGTATATCAAAATGGCGAAGACGTAAAAACATATTATCCAAACAACGTAGGAACACCCTCTCCCGGCGATTTAAAATTTGCTGATATCAATGGCGACGGAGTAATAGATCAAGAAGACAGAACAATTATTGGAAATCCAACACCGGATTTCACTTATGGATTCAACGTAAACTTGACATTCAAAAACTTCGACTTTGGAGTTGACATGATGGGTGTATATGGCAATGAGATATACAGAACATGGGATGATCCCACGTATGCACAACTCAACTACTTAACCAATCGGATGGACCGGTGGAATGGCGAAGGCACCTCAAATTGGGAACCAATTCTTGACCCATCTCACGCAATAAATTTGGTCAACTCTGATTACTTTATAGAAGATGGCAGTTTTTTTAGAATCCGTAATATGCAATTAGGCTATACTTTCACTACCGATATGTTGCAAAAAGTTTATCTAAAATCGTTGCGCTTATATGCCAACGTTCAAAACTTGAAAACATGGAGTCGAAACACAGGTTACACACCGGAAATTGGTGGCGATGCCTTATCATTTGGTGTCGACAAAGGAACATACCCAATGCCTATGATTTATACTTTTGGTCTTAATTTAACTTTTTAACAAGATATTTATTATGAAAAATAAGTGGATAAAATATATTACAATAACTGCCTTTATAGTCCTTTTCTCTTTCGGAATCAGTTGTACTGATCTGCTCGATCAAGAGCCGTTAGGAGAATGGGTAGAAGGTGATGAAGGTGCTGGAGGATCATTTCAATCCGATGTCTTTACACTCTATGCACAAGCACGTGGATTTCATGTTACATCGGGAAATACTGCATTAGCTATACACAATTTCCGCTCAGAAGATGCCGAAAAGGGAAGCACTGCGTCAGATGGTTCCGCATACGGAAAAATGTTTGACGACTTTGAATACATTGCCTCCAATACAACTCTTACTAATTATTGGACAAATAATTATGGAATAATTATTTTAGCGAATAAAATTATTACAGATATTGCAGAAAAAGAAGAAGAGTTAACTGAGGGTGATTTAACTAATCTCTCAGAAGCCCATTTTTTCAGAGCTTTCTCTTTCTTCAATTTAGTAAGAGCATTTGGAGATATTCCTAAAATAGATTTTAAAGTGGAAAGTGCTGAAGAAGCCAATATTGCCAAATCTCCTGCAGCAGAAATATATGCTTTAATTGATAGCGACTTAGAGATTGCCGCAGAGAATTTACCACAAATATGGGCTCCCGTTTACATTGGTCGATTAACGTGGGGTGCCGCAAAATCGCTTCATGCAAAAACATATATGATGCGTAACGATTGGGGCAATCTGTATGGAGCAGCAACAGCCGTTATTCAATCTGGTCTATACAACCTTAATACTCCTTATAACAAAATATTTAGAGAAGAAGGAGAAAACAACAGCGGTTCAATTTTTGAATTGCAGTGTACGGCAACAGACGCCATGCCAAATTCAAACGAAATTGGCAGTCAGTTTGCAGAAGTGCAAGGCGTGCGTGGTGCCGGCGAATGGAACTTAGGTTGGGGTTGGCACACTCCTACTGAACTTTTAGCCGAGGCATTTGAGGAAGGTGACCCAAGAAAGGATGAAACATTACTTTACTTCGTAAAAACAGGGGAAAGCACTGATTCAATACCAGCCAGCCAAACTGAAAAGCCAATTGCAAATGCTGATGTTGTAAATAAATATTACAATAAAAAAGCATATACCAGCTCTACTCTACGAGCAAAATATGCTAAAAGTGGACATTGGTTCAACATTCGTTTGATCAGGTATGCAGACGTTGTATTAATGGCAGCCGAGGCAGCAAACGAAACAGGCAAAACACAAGAGGCAATAGATTATCTTGAAATGGTGAGAGCCAGAGCTCGTGGCTCAAACAATGCCCTGTTGCCAAAAGTAACTACGACTGATCAAAATGAATTGCGCAATGCCATCCGTCACGAAAGACGTGTGGAATTAGGAATGGAGTTTGATAGGTTTTACGATTTAGTTCGTTGGGGAATTGCCAGAGATGTACTTCATGCGGCCGGTAAAACAGGTTATCAAGACAAACATGCATTGTTACCATTACCACAAACAGAAGTGGACAAATCGAACGGTGTCTTGATACAAAATCCTAATTATTAAAAAATTGATTATTATGAAAAATAAAAAACAGATATTTATCATTATGCAAGTAGCCATCATCACCATAATGGTGGTGGCACTCCAATCCTGTTTTCAGGATTTAGGACAAAATCCTCCGTTCGATTACCCCGAACAACCAGTTCCTCCTCCTATAGGAGCTGACGGGCAAATGTTTTATATGGATTTTGAGGACAATTACGAAGAATTTCAAAGTCTCGGTGAAGCCACCGTAGTTGGAAGTCCCGGATTTGCCGAAGGGAAAAAAGGACTTGCTTATGCCGGAGCAAAAGATAGCTACCTAACATTTGGAACAGCTAATTTGGCTTCGCCACTTACTTCCACAATGACTTTTTCATTTTGGTACAAAGTTAATGGTGATGTAGAACGTGCAGGTCTTTTAGTAATTGCGCCCAAGACAGAGGGCGCCCCGGCTGACCAACAAAATAATAGAACAGCGGGTATAAGAATTTTTCGCGAGAGTGCAGGTGATATGCAACGAATAAAAGCAATTATTGGGAACGGTGAAGCTGATAGTTGGCTTGATGGAGGTGACAAGGCGGATATCGATCCTACCAATGCTACATGGAAGTTTATCACCTTAGTACTGACTCAAGAAAAGGCTATACTATACATTGACGGAGAGGTAGTTGCATCTTCAGATGTTACAGTTTCATGGAAAGGTTGTGACATCATGTCCATTGGTTCTGGTTCACCTCGATTCAATGAGTGGGGACACAAATCAGACAATAGTTTAATTGACGAGTTGAGAATATACAACAAAGCAATGACCGTTGCGGAAGTAAAGGCCAAATTTGAAGGTAAATAATAATAAATTATAGAAGTCCAAAGAACTATCAGTTAACTTTGGACTTCTATTTTACTCACTTTATTATGCCATATAAAATTATAACACTTGCTGTTTTTATGACAATAACAATGGGGGTATTGGCTCAACATGATGATTATCTAAAGAAAGAGTTCATTGATCTGAACGGCGATACTCTTTTATACAGACAGCTTTCTCCTGAAACAATTGCAGAAAACAAAACCTACCCCTTGGTTCTATTTCTACATGGTGCCGGAGAAAGAGGATCTGACAATAAATTGCAACTACAACATGGAAGCATGCAATTTACCAATCCGGTAAATCGAGAGGCTTATCCATCGTTTGTTCTATTTCCTCAATGTCCCGAAGATAAATATTGGGCTCCATCAACACGTCCCGATAAATTCGATATGGACTATTTCCCTTTGAATGATGAAATAAGTGAACCCTTAGGAATGGTGGAGAAGCTTTTGTCGCAAGTAATTGAAGAATATCCGGTTGATACAAGCAGAATATATGTAATTGGCTTATCGATGGGTGGCATGGGTGTTTATGATATTGTATGTCGCAATCCAGATAAGTTTGCTGCCGCAATAGCTATTTGTGGCGGCGTAAATACGCAACGATTGCGTGACATCGATTCAAATACACAATTTAGATTGTATCATGGCGATGCCGATTCGGTAGTGCCCGTTCAATTTTCACGCGAAGCGTACAAAGCACTGAAGGAAACTGGAAAAAGTGTCGAATATTTTGAATTTCCCGGTGTGAATCATGGAAGTTGGGATCCGGCATTCAATCAACTCGATTTCATATCGTGGTTATACGCTCAAAAGCTCCTAAAGCAACAAAACTAAAACATGAATAATAAATTTATATATTACGCACTACTTATATTAATCATCTTTTCATCAGCAACGTGTTCCGATAAAAACAGTGAAACGAATACCGAGATAGAAGAAGAAGCAAATCGTCCTTTATCTTTCAAATCTGACGATGAGTTTTTGGATTTTATCCAAAAAACCCATATTAATTATATGTGGGAAGGTGCAGAAAAAACCTCAGGGTTGGCACCGGAAAGAATCCATATGGATGGTATTTATCCACAAAACGATGCGGATGTTGTAACAACCGGAGGAAGTGGATTTGGGATAGCCGGATTGATTGTTGGAATTGAGAAAGGATTCATTCCACGCAACCAAGGAGTTGAACGATTGCATAAAATTGCGGATTATCTTGAAAGTTCAGATCGTTTTCATGGCGTATGGCCTCACTGGTTATATGGAAAGACCGGTAAGGTGAAACCTTTCAGCGAAAAAGACAATGGTGGAGACTTGGTTGAGAGCTCTTTTCTCATTCAAGGACTGTTGATTGCTCGTCAATATTTTA
>JAQVGF010000258.1 GCA_028696875.1 Dysgonamonadaceae bacterium | reverse complement strand
GCTTTTTTCATGTTTTTCAAACAGAGTTCAACATGACCGGCATTCATGTAATCGTGTGAGTTGGGTTCGTTTTCCAAAATCTTAGCATAATACTTTTGTGATACATCAAACTTATGGGATAAAAATGAACACCACGCAATTGAACGCCATACGCGTCTGTTTGTATCGTCTAACCATTCAACCTTAAAATAGTTTTTCAACGCTTCTTCGTACTCTTTCAGCTCTAAAAAACAATGACCAATGTTTAGTTGAACATTGAGATCTTCGGGATGAAGTTTTTCTAACTTTCTGTAATATTGAAGCGCTTTTTCGGGTTGTTTCAGTAATCGATAGCATTGCGCTATACGGCGCAATACCCACGTGTTGTTCAATTCAATTAAGTCGGCTCGCAAATAGGCTTCTACTGCTCCCTCCAAATCAACTAATTGTTGTTTACAATATCCAATTTTTTGCCACACCTCCGAATTAGATGGATCTAATTCCGATAATATTTCGTACGCACTTAGAGCTTCTGGCAGATGATTTTTTTCAAAATAATACAATGCAATTTTTTCTAAATTTTCCGGAACTGAAACAATCGACGAAATTGCATCTATTTTATGATAATTAAGTGGCATGGAGAAAATGTCCATAAAATCATCTTTGCGTGGATAAACTTTGTAAAATCGATACAAATCCTGAACGTATTGTTTGCAAATTGCCTCTTCTTCCTGATAAGGGTTAATGGTGAATTCCTCATCTCTCATATTTTTCAACTCTTCACTTTCTGCACCTAATTGCGAACTCATCATTTTTCTATATTGCTCGGGCATCATCATGATGCTGTAGCAAAAAGAATATTTATCGGAGTTGCAAATAAATGTTGCGTTCGTTATCGATTTTATGACACCTTTGTTCTCCGTGTTCTCGGTAATAAAATTGTGCAATTGGGAATGCTCTAAATTAAATGGTAAAAACCAATTGCTCATTTCATTAAAAAATGGATAGGATTTTAGATTGGAAAAAGTAGAATGAAACACATCTGCTCCTTGCATTTGTAAATTAGAAAATTCTTCCAGCTTATCGGTAATTCCGGCATCGTCAAGAATTTTTTGCCATTCCGGATTTTTATCCTCCATACCTGTTTCTCCCATCCATTCGTCCATTCTAATTTTTTTACCAATAATGGGACTTAGCTTCATCATTTCCGGTAAAATCTCTTCCGTTAATTTTTTGGTGATTTTTTCGGTTTCACGCGATTGAATGAATTGTATGATGGATATCAAAAGCCTTCTTCTAAAAACACCATCGTCTGACAAAAGCGAAATGCGGTTAATAAATTCCGGATACAAATGCCAGCGCTTCTTATATAATTGAAGGATAGGAGTAAGCGCAACAATGGAACGGATAGAAATCTCCATATTAGTATGCGAACAGCACTCTAAAAGGAACACTATTTTCTTTAAATCGAATCGTTGCAAGATATTTAGCATGAGTGCAGAAATAAACATACTTTTATCGTCCACCGGAATGATTTCGTCAATCATAAATTCGGTATACTCTTTTATAATGTCGTCGTTGGCTCGCGGAGAAGAAAAAATGGTGTAGAACATGTCACTTACCGTGCGTTCGTGTTCTTGTGCATTCTTTTTGGTCCTGTTAGTTTTTTCGTCACCCTCTTCAAACAAAGATAGAAGCGCTTTGGTATCAACATTTTTTTTGATTTGTTCTCCATACTCATTCATCGAAAGAGGTGCACGCATATTAGCGATTCTTATTTTTTCGAAAAACAACTGAGAGCTTTCTTGCGTTAAAGCAGCTTCTGCTGCATCACTCGTCAACTTGTAGGTATCGCGAAGCAGTTTGTGATAGATCTTATCTTGCTCCGGATCTTTGCTGCCTTCTATCAAATAGTGCAACATATATTTGTAGTTGTTTTTAAGCTCGTTGAGCTTGTCGGTAATTGTCCAGTTTTGAAGTTTATCAGCCAAAGCTTTTATCGAATCGAGTGCATTTTTTAGTTCGTTCTTTTCGATAAAACGATTGGTTTTTGTTGTAAAATTTTTAATTTCGGTTTTATTCATCTTAATTAAAGTGTTAGCAATCGTTCAATCGGACTATTTTGTTATTAATTATTTGTCCTATTCTTCCATTTGTTTTTGGTGTCTATCAGAGACTTAGCACACAACGTCATTTTGTCTTCTCAAAGACTCAAAAATGAGAGGTTTTACGGCAGAGACTACTAAGCAGTTAACACTCTTATTAATTTAATTGTTCTTGTAAGTGACATCTTTACAATCCATAGCATATACTCCCATTTCTCATGCTTCATTCTATGCCAACATACTACATCTTACGCCCTTATTTACAGAGCTCTAATTATCAGGTCATAAGAACCGCAAGGCGTTGTCCTAAGCTATGCTCTTATGCCCTCTTTCAGGGTAATCAGATGAATTTTCAACCCTATATAGGGAAGCTCAAACTCTCAACTTTTAGCTTTTAACTTTTAATTCTCAATTCTTCATTCTTCATTCCCATTCAATAAGGTA
>JAQVGF010000061.1 GCA_028696875.1 Dysgonamonadaceae bacterium | reverse complement strand
AACAATACTCCCGCCAAACCTGTAATAAGTGTCATTGGCAAGAATACTGCCAAAATTGTTAATGTTGATGCAATAACTGATATTGAAACTTCTCCTGTAGCATGTATTGCTGCTTGCCTTGGATCACTTCCTTTCTCCAGATGAGATGTAATATTTTCCAACACCACAATAGCATCGTCCACCACCAAACCAATTGCAATGGATAGTGCCGAAAGCGATATTATATTGAGTGTGTTATTTGTAGCCATCAAGTAGAAGAATGATGCAATAAGCGATATCGGTATGGTGAGCAAAATGATAAATGTTGCACGCCATTTTCCAAGGAAAAAGAGAACTACAAATGCAACTATAATTAGTGCCAATGCAATAGTCCGAACCAAACTATTAATTGAGCTTTCTATCGATTCAGATGTGTCAATGATAACATCCAACTTAATATCTTCAGGTAGCGATTCCTGAATTGTTAGCATTTCCTTTCTTACTTTTTTAGCGATTTCTACTGTGTTAGAACCTGATTGCTTTTGAATAACAATCATTGCACCTTTTTCACCATTAACCCATGACTCTTGAACATTTGTTTCAATGGTGTCGTTTACTATGGCTACATCACTTAAATAAATATTTTGTCCGTTATGTGACGACACGATAATATTTCGCATATCATCGCTCTCTTTAAACTCACCATCTAAACGTAACGAGAAAGTCTGACTCCCCACATTCATCGTACCACCCGGGATATTTATGTTTTCTTGTTGAATTGCATTAGCAACCTGTTCAATAGTCAACTTATAACTCTCTAATCTTTCGGGTATAGCGTTAACTTGAATTTCTCTTTTAGGAGCGCCTGCAATAATTACAGTACCTACTCCGTCAATTCTTTGCAAGGGGTTTGCTACCTGTTCATCCAAAATTTTCTCAAGCGCATTTATACTCTCTTTTGCCGTAACTGAGTAAAAGATAACAGGTATCATATCAGTACTGAACTTAAATATGACTGGGTTATCTGCCCCATCTGGCAGAGCTGCCTTTACAAGTTCTAATTTGTCGCGTATATCGCTTGCCGATTCATCAATGTCATCTCCATATGTAAATTCAAGCGTTATTATAGATATATTATCTTGCGATTTTGAGGATATCTTTTTTAAACCTTCTACTGCATTAAGCGCATTTTCCAGAGGTTCAGTTATATTTGTTTCAATATCGCTGGAGCTTGCACCAGCATACGCAGTCATTACTGTTAACTGATTTGTTTCAATTTCCGGAAGCAAGTCTATTGCTAAACGTGAATAGGCAAAAAGACCCATCAATACAATTGCCACAAAGACTAAAATTGTAGTAATTGGTTTTTTAACCGCTGATTCATATATTTTCATGTTTGCTCTTTTTAATTTTTAAATGGTTCATCCAACCATTACTTTAAAACATAATCTTACTGTACAATTTCCACTTCCTGATTATCAGATAGTCTGGATGCACCTGCAACAACAACTTTGTCGCCGGCATCGATACCTGACAATACTTCATAGTGATCGCCAAGATGTTGTCCTACAGTTATAATCTTTTTATTGGCTTTGCCATTATTATCTATCACAAAAACATGTCTGTCGTTACTTCCTGTTTGTTTCAATACCGATGCATCAAGAATCAAAATACTTTCATTGCTTCCTAAATTTATGTTCACACGAGCAAACATTCCGGGACGAATACGAATTTCTGGATTTTGAATACGAATTTCGACAGGAAACGTGTGCGATGCTTGATTGATGGTAGGGTGTATCAACCATATTTTACCAGTAAATTCTTCGTCCGGATATACATTTAAAGAGACCTGAACCTCCATTCCTTTGCTTATTTTAGTGTACAGATTTTCTGATACATGGATAAGCAATTTAACGGGATTGAAATCTTCTATTTGCAATATATGCATGCCGGAAGGCATATCACCCTCATCATAGTTTCTTTGAGTAACAATACCATTAATTGGACTTACTAAAGTTGTGTTTTCTGCTAAATTGCTCAATGAGGTTTTTGCAACTTTCAGTTCTACTTCTAATTGTTCCAATTGCTGTTTAGAGATTCCACCTACTTCATACAATTCTCTGTAACGTTGTAAATCGCGTTCCAAATTGGCAATCTGGGTTTCAGATTGAGACAAATTTGTTTTGTCCAGAGAAACCAGGGTTTGTCCTTTTCTTACTCTGTCACCCACTTCTACGTATATTTTTCGAATACGAGCAGGTATTGCAGGAGAAATTTTGTTTACAATATTTGCCTCTACAGTTGCTGTATATTCATTCATCTGTTGAACCTCTGTTCTAACAGCTGTCTCAACTTTTACTTTTGGTTTTACATCTTCCGCTGATTCGTCGGTCTTTGTTCCGCATGAGAAAAGTAAAGACGCTCCAAAAAGCAAAACTAAATGTGATAGATTAATAACTTTCATAAGTATGTTTATTTTATTTTTACCCTGTGGAATAAAATCGAAGATTTTAATGCAAAGCATTATTCCGCGGGATGAATGTTGTTTTTTTGTTGTTAGAATATGGGTTGATCTACTCCTATAACTCTTTCAAGTTCAGATTTGGCAGATATATAATTGAAGATAGCATTGTTATACTGCAAACCGGTGTTGGTAACACCCAGTGATGCTTGATTTACTTCTACAATGGTTCCCATTCCTGTTTCATAGCGTTTTAGGGCAATTTCATATCCCTTTTCTGCTTCTTCTTTTGCGAATTTCAACGAATTTATTTGCTCAATGCTTTTTGCAATTTCATTTATTTGGCTTTGCAAAGATAATTTTATTTGACGTTCCGCGTCTTCGCGTTGCAATTTTACTTGATCTACTGTTAGTTTTGCTTCTTTAATTTCATAGTGTTTTCTTCCTCCATCAAAAATTGGTACAGCCAACGTTACACCGGCTGTGGCGTAGGGGTCCCATCTGTAATCTTTGAATCTGAAATCGTTATTCTGACTCATATATTGATAATTGAAATTAGCAGTTAGAGTAGGGAGGTATTGCGAAGTACGCAATTCATATACTTTCTTCAATTGCTCCACTTGCAAATCTATTTGGCGTAAATCACTGTTGTTGACTAACGATAAGTCAACATCTAATAACTGGGCATACATTTCATCTTCGTAATTATCTAACGAACCTACTATACCTAATGGTACTTCTAAGTCTAACCCCATCAGTGCTTTCAATCGCAATATGGAAAGTTGAACTGCATTTTTTGTTTGCAACATTTCTGGTATGATGTTTTGCAACCTTACACTTGCAGTTATTAGGTCATACTCTGCAACCAATCCTTGGTCAAATTTGTGTTGAATGTCTTTAAGTACTTCCGATTCTGTATCGAATGTTTTTTTATAAACGTTGTATGAATCTTGTGCAAGTAACACACCATAAAAAGCTTGTTTTACTTGATTGGCCAGCTCAATTTTAGAAGAGCGTGATTGTTCAACTGCCAGTTCTATATCAATACTGGTTAGCTGAATATTTTTCCAAAGTGATGGAACATAGATTGGTAAATTTACAACGGCACCTGCTGTCCACATATTGGAACGGCCAAATTGAATTCCTTCTGTCGTTTCTTCCTCTTCAGGTTCAACGGCAGAGCCACCCAATACTTTTTGCAATACTTTAACAACCTCCATTTCATCTGGGCTAAAATCACTTGGATCAATATCAATTCCCATGCTACTACCAAAACCACCATCCAAATACATGGTTTGTTTCTTAATAGTACGAGTGTATTGACCAACAAGGTCAATTTGTGGAAAGAGAGAAGCTTGTGTACTTTTTTTGGTATATGTTTTTTTCTCAATTTCCATTTCAGCTACTTTAATTGTAGGGCTTTCGTTCATAGCAATAGAAAGAGCTGTTTCAATATCTACAATCAAGCTGTCGCCTCCCATGTTTTGGATTCCTGTAGTGCCTGCTTCTACATTGTAAGGTTGCTGAGCACAAATAATTGCTGAATACAAGAACAATCCTACAGTTAAGGATATTGCTCGTATTGTTTTGTTTAACTTTACTTTCATGATCATTCTATCTTATTCTGTTTTATTTATACGTTTGTATTTGAGTAATATTTTGTGAGATAGTTGTCCACTATCTCTATTCCTTGTGCCGTTGAAATACCACGAATGAAATTTATCATGCTTGTAAAAAACAGCTCCCAATTTGAAAAAGATTTGTTTGTCACACGAGTAGCATTAATAAATGTGCGGCTACTATCTTGTAAGAGAAAGGAAACCACTTCAATGTTTAAATCTTCTCTGATTACTCTTTGTTTTATTCCTTCTTCCAAAAATTCCTTAATAAAAGTGATTCCTCTTTTTTGTTGTTCAATTAGTTCTTGTTTTGCTTTTGGATAATACTTTTCCACATCATCCAAAAATTGGACATTAAAAAAATCAAACTCTTTGTGCATTTCTATTGTTCTTAGAAACACATGAACAACTGTCTGCTCATTTTTAGACAAATCTCTCACATATTCTATTTGCATTAATTCCAAATGGCGTATATATTGCAATAGCAGATCTTCTTTATCTTTAAAGTTTTGATAAATTGTTCGTTTTGAGATGCCTAATTTTGAGGCAATCTCATCCATCGATATTCTTTTTATACCATGTTTCACAAAAAGCTCGCCGGCTTGATAAATTATTCTATCTTTTAATTCCATGCTTTTAAATTTATTGAGGTGCAAAGATAAGAAAGAAAAACTCAAAACACACAATTAGTTTTCTAAGTTTTAACAATCTTTACAATCAGCACCCAATCTTCAGAAAACATATTTGTTCTTGCATAAATTGACAGTATAACTAATTGATACATATAAGCATATCAAATTTACAAGAATAGTAATAAAAGAGATCACCATTTTTCTAATATAATATTCTCTCTTCTTCTTTGAAGCAAGACGTATAGAGTTGAACATAACTTGCTGAAGTATGTGTCTAAACATGAGTTGTTAAATTACAAATTGAAAATAAGAGATAAACAAATGAAACGGTCTACTTAAAATTAAAAATGTGTCAGGCTACTTATTTTAAACTTTATACTTTAAAGTTTTTTATGTAAGTTTGCCCTTTAAAAATGAAGAGATGATCTGTTTTCCGAATGCAAAAATAAATTTAGCCCTCAATATTGTATCAAAACGATTTGATGGATATCACAACATAGAGACAATTTTTTATCCAATTGCTTTGAAAGATGCTTTGGAAATTGTGCCATCAAAGGATAATAAGATGTATCGTTTTTTTCAAACAGGAATAGATGTTCAAACGAAAGCGGAAAATAACTTGGTTATTAAAGCTCTAATGCTGCTGAGCGCAGAAAAGTATATTCCAAATATAGATATACATCTCTTTAAAAAAATTCCCCATGGAGCGGGTTTAGGGGGTGGGTCGTCAAATGCAGCGTTTATGCTTAAATTGCTAAATGGAACTTTTTCGCTGGGATACAGTTATGCAGAATTGAAACAATTTGCAATGAAACTGGGTGCTGACTGCTCGTTTTTTTTGAATAACACTCCTGCCTTTGCCACTGGAATTGGCGATAAGCTTGAAGAAATTGACTTATCGTTGGAAGAGTATTATTTTGTTTTGATAAAACCCGACATAACTGTTTCTACAAAAGAAGCCTATGCACAAATAATTCCAAAACAACCAGAAGTTTCTTTAAAGGAAATTGTTAAGCTGCCTATTGGAGAATGGAGAGAAACAATGTTCAACGATTTTGAAACTCCTCTGTTTAAAAAACACCCGGAGATAAAAGAAATAAAAGAAACTTTATACAACAAAGGTGCACTTTATGCATCAATGACAGGTTCGGGAACCTCTGTTTACGGTTTTTTTGAGAAAAAACCCGATATTTCATTCCCTAATTGTTTTGTATGGAAAAATTATTTGTAACCTTCTTTAAATCAACTAAAAATAGACCATATGTTTCAAAGATTTAAATTATTATTGGCACTTTTAATTGTTGCCAATGGACTGTTTGCCCAGTCAAAAGTTACTTTGCAAAATGTTCGTGCGTTCGAACCCATTGTTTTGCATAAACCTATCTTATTAGATAGCGTTAATCTGAAAGATGTGAAATTTTCAGAAGAATTACTGCTTGAAAGTGCAATTTCGATCCCTAAACACGATCGTTTCACAAAAGAATTAAAAGCCGACACAGCCGGTTTCTTCCATCTACAAAAAACCGATTCCGAATATGCATTCCATTTACTCTCTTTTTTCCTCTCGGGCGATAGTTATGGTAAAGCAAAGCTTACGGTTACTTCTCCTAATTTATTGGAAGTATATGTGAATGGAGAAAAGAAAGCTTCAAAAAAAAATGCTACTGACAGTATCTCCAACGCCGGATCAGCTGAAGCTTCGCTAAATGGCACGTTGAATAATTCGCGCGTAGTTGTTAAACTTCTAACATCAAACAGAAATGATTTTGATGCAGGTGCGTTGAAAATTGAAGTAAAACCATCCGAAGAAGATTCGTTGCTAACCATCTCTTTTTCTGATGATCCTTCCAGACGTATCGGAATAAAAGATATCTTAGAAGGAAAACGTGTCTCTTCATCCACTATATCACCCGATGGAAGATTTGTTCTTCTGAAATTGAGTGAAACCTTGAGTGGTGGCGACACCAAACGATACGTTGAACTGTTCGATACCAAGCAAAATCGTACACTTATTCATGAAACTGATAATCGCACGCAGTTAAAGTGGATGCCAAAATCGAACAAGCTATTCTATGTTGCCGACACAGAAAACGGCAGATCGATGATTACACTCGATCCTCTTACAATGGAGGAATCGGTTATAGCAGAAGATTTACCAAAAGAAAACTTCAACATTGCTCCTGACGAAAAGTCGATGTTTTATTCTACCAAAGAAGTTTTATCAGTAAGTTCACCAAGTGGCTTAAAACGACTATTGGCTCCCGATGATCGTCAACCAACCTATCGCGACAAATATTTTATATACCAATATTTTTTCGATTCAGGTCTTTCGCAACAGATTACTTTCGGTAGAGAAACTGCTTCGTTAAATGATATCTCTTCCGATGCAAAGCATTTACTTTTCTCAACTTTCACCGAAGACTTATCTGAACGTCCTTTCCGCAAAGGTTCCATGTACAAACTAAACCTTGAAACCATGGAGATAGATACTCTTTGGGAGAACAAGACGTTTGTTTCATACGCACAATTTTCGCCCGATAATCAGCAAATTCTCATTAGTGGTTCTCCAGAAGCTTTTGATAAAATTGGTCAAAATGTAAATGTTGGTCAAATTGCTAACAGTTACGATACGCAAGCATACATCATGGATTTGAAAACTAAGCGAATTGATCCAATCACAAAAGATTTTTATCCTTCCATCGATTCTCAACAATGGAGCAGAGTAGACAATCAGATTTATTTTCGCGTTCAAGACCGCGACAGAGAAAATGTGTACAGATACAATCCTAAATCGCGAAAATATACAAAACTAAATTTAAATGAAGATGTAATTCGTGCGTTCGATTTGGCAAACAACGCTGAATGGGCTTCTTATACAGGAGTGAGCACTTCTAATTCTAACAGAAGTTACGTAGTAAATTTAAAAAACGACAAATCGGAATTAATTTCCGATCCTTACAACGAACGATTATCAAAAATAACATTGGGCGAAGTAAACGATTGGAATTTCAGATCTTCATCCGGTGACGAAATTGAAGGACGCTATTATCTTCCTCCAAATTTCGATCCAAACAAAAAATATCCGCTCATCGTATACTATTATGGCGGCACCAGTCCAACGCAACGCATTTTTGAAAGTACTTATCCGTTGCATGTGTATGCAGCACAAGATTATGTTGTTTACACGCTTCAACCAAGTGGAACTACCGGTTACGGACAAGAATTTTCGGCGCGTCACGTAAATGCTTGGGGAATTGAAACAGCCGATGAAATTATTGAAGGCACCAAAGCTTTTGTAGCGGAACATTCGTTCGTAGATGGCAGCCACATCGGATGTATTGGTGCATCGTACGGTGGTTTTATGACGCAGTATCTGCAAACACAAACCGATATTTTTGCAGCAGCTGTTTCCCATGCCGGTATTAGCAACATCACCAGCTATTGGGGCGAAGGTTATTGGGGATATACATACAGCGCCGGTGCAAGTGCCGGAAGTTATCCTTGGAACAACCAAGAGATGTACATCAACCAAAGTCCCTTGTTTCATGCCGATAAAATAAATACTCCCTTGCTCCTGCTTCACGGAACGGTTGATACTAACGTCCCAATGGGAGAAAGCATCCAAATGTATACCGCTTTGAAGCTATTGGGCAAAGAGGTAGAATTTATTCAAGTGGAGGGCGAAAATCATGGTATTTACGATTACGATAAACGCATTGCGTGGAATCATGCTATTTATGCCTGGTTTGCAAAATGGCTGAAAGAGGATTCACGTTGGTGGGATTCGATGTATCCTTCGAAATAGAGTTTTGGGGTGTGGGTTCTGGGTTTTGAGGTATGAGGTGTATTTTTCGAAAATCGGGATTCGAGATTCGAGATTCGGGGAGAGATGATGTAAATAAGTGGTAAGATTTTAGCCGTTAGCTGACTGCTGATAGCTGACTGCTGATAGCTGATAGCTAATAATAAAAAAACAATATGAATATAGATTTAAATAAACTATTGGATCAAGTTACTCAATCAGCAAACCTGATTGGCAATTACTTAAAAAACGAACAATCGAAGTTAAAAGATTCGGCAATAGAAATGAAAGGGTCGCGCGATTACGTATCATATGTAGATATGGAGGCTGAAAAACAGTTGGTAAACAAGTTGAAAAACTTTATTCCGGATGCGGGTTTTCTAACTGAAGAGGACACTATTGAATATGAAGAAAAAGAATATACATGGATTATCGATCCATTGGATGGCACTTCTAACTATGTGCATGGAATAACGCCTTACACAGTGAGTATTGCGCTGATGCATAAAAAAGAGATAATTCTTGGCGTTGTTTATGATCCTATGGCGGATGAAATGTTTACCGCCATCAAAAATGAGAAAGCGAAATTGAATAACAACACCATTACAGTGAGCGATAAAGCTGAAATGCAGAATAGTTTTATTGGTTTTGGTATTCCATATAATGTTACCAAAGGAGCTCAAAGCATATTAAATAACACGTTCAGACATTTTGGGAATGCTTCATTCAGGCTCAAAGGTTCTGCAGCTATTGAAATATGCTATGTTGCGTGTGGCAGGTATGACGCTTATTTTCATTCCGATCTCTCTGCTTGGGATGTTGCAGCAGGCGCATTTATCTTACAACAAGCAGGAGGAAAAGTTACCGACTTCAAAAAGGGGCACGACTATATCTTTGGAAGAGAGTTAGTTGCAACTAATGGACACATTCATGAAATTCTTATGGAAAACATTATAAACGCATAACAGAATCACGATAAATAGCCGTTCTGTTTTGTATACAATTAAAATTTACTATTTTTGCACTCCAAAAGATTGTTTTAGTATTAATAAAAAACGAAAAAATGAAAGTTTATATTTTTCCGGGTCAAGGTGCCCAATTTGTAGGTATGGGTAAAGACCTGTACAACGAATCGGCACAAGCCAAAAAGATGTTTGAGCAAGCAAATGAAATTTTGGGTTTCCGAATAACCGATTTGATGTTTGACGGAACCGACGAAGACTTGCGTCAAACAAAGGTTACGCAACCCGCTATTTTTATTCACTCGGTTATTTTAGCAACAACATTGAACAATGAGTTCAAACCCAAAATGGTTGCAGGACATTCATTAGGAGAGTTTTCAGCTTTGGTTGCTGCTAAAGCTTTATCATTTGAAGACGGATTGAAGCTAGTTTATAAACGAGCGCTTGCCATGCAAAAAGCATGTGAAATAAATCCTTCCACTATGGCAGCCGTGATAGGTTTACCCGATGAGCAAGTTGAGGAAATTTGTAAAACAATAGATGACGTAGTTGTACCGGCAAATTATAATTGCCCGGGGCAAGTTGTGATCTCAGGCTCAATTGCAGGAATTGAAGAGGCAATTGTTAAATTGAAAGAGGCTGGAGCCAAACGTGCATTTGTGCTAAAAGTTGGCGGTGCTTTTCATTCTCCATTTATGGAGTCGGCAAAGGTAGAGCTTTCAGAAGCAATTGAAACAACCAATTTCTCAACTCCTATTTGTCCTGTGTATCAAAATGTTTCAACAAAAGGAGAAACCAATAGTTCAACTATAAAAGAAAACTTGATTGCCCAATTAACATCTCCTGTTAAATGGACCCAATCGGTAGAAAATATGATTGCAGACGGAGCAACGGAGTTTATTGAATTAGGTCCCGGAACAGTTTTGCAAGGGTTGGTAGCGAAGATAAACGAAGAAGTTGCAACTTCGGGGATGCAATAAATAGCGAATAAAATATTTATTTTTATATAAATGAAGACTGTCTCTGGATGTAGGGATGGTCTTTTTTATTATACTTGTTTAGGAAATGTCCATGAGCAACTAACCGCTCGCGCAGTTTTACGAACAGTGTGTTGCGAATTGTAAAAAATATTTCACTGGTGTGGCACACGTACTCGCATTGAGTGAAGTTGAAATTCCCGCATTGAGCGAAACCGAAATGTTACAAATGCGCGCGAGCGAAAGAATTGCGATATTGGTAATTTAGATTAGAATAATTATCACGGATCACTTCATGAATCATT
>JAQVGF010000257.1 GCA_028696875.1 Dysgonamonadaceae bacterium | reverse complement strand
CGCTTTTTGTTACATAGTGTTGCATCACGAAATTTCAGTTTGAGTCATAGACAAAAACGTCAACACCCTGTATGTTATCGGCAAATATATCTGCTCCTTCCTTATCGGTATAAAGAAAATCTAACAGTAGATTATCTTTATCACAATCGTAGCAGGAACTTAAATCCTCATCAATGCAACCATTCAGCACGAGTGCCGAGAGCAACAAAAGAGTGAGGTGGATGAGTTTCATAAGCTTTCTGGTTGGAAAAAGTATAGTTTACTTTGTTAGTTTAGAAAAACAAATCCGAACGGAGGGAAATTGGATCTCCCTCTCTTTTTCGGATTTTGTTTTGTGTATAATTTATAATTAAAGTATTGGAGTTACAGGAACAACTACCCAAGAAGCAACCGTTACTGTTACGTTTACAGAAACAGGAATATCATTTGGCTTAGGAGTCAAGTTTGTTTCATCAAACTCTAAATCACCCGCAGCAATAGTATATACATGACCCGACTGAATTGCAGATAATATAGCTCCATCATTAAATCCTTTGATAGTTATAAACTGAGGATTTGTAAAGGAAAGTCCCCCAGTTGCTACGATGTCTTTCAGACGGATAACAATACGAGGAACAGCACTGTTATTAGCGAATACATTATAACCCCATACGTTAGTTGCAACAGAAGGCTTGGCTACTTGTGATACAGCCGTTAATGCAGGAGCATACCAATCGTAAATTGAAGGGTTAAGTGCAGCAGGATATTTTGTTGACACCATATAATCAGCAGCTGTTGTGCTTATAGGAACAAGGTTTGCATTATCTACTGAACCGCCAATTACAGCCTGAGAAAAATAGTTATCTATAAAGATACCTTCTACTTCAAAACCTGTGATTCTACCTGTAGCTGTCATATCAGTCAATTCGATACGTGCTACTGTAGGAGAAATCTTCACTGTAACTGCGTTTGTAGCAATCGTGCTTTCTCCATATAGATTCACATTACTAATGGTGCCCTGTGACTCTACTTGAAGCACTTGTGCTTTAACTCCTGAAATAGTTGTCGCTGGATCAACAGCAGTATTACCTACAACATGTGCATGAGTTACTGTACTGGGTAAATTTGTTATATTCTTACCACCAGTCAAATCAGCTACTGTAAAATCTGCACCTTCATCTGCACCTATTGAGTAATATCTAATGATATTAGTTCCATCTGTAAAATAAAGATGTCCTGAATTAAATACTACAGGCTCGGCTGTTTGAGTTGGCACCTCAGCACGCGTGCTTGGTACATTACTAATTTTCAGAAACACACTTATGGTCTCTGCAGGGTTGTCAACCGCTGGTTCGTCGTCGTTCGAGCAACTTGCAAACCCTACAATAAGAAGAGCAACAATTGCTAATGTAAAACAGTTGAAATTTTTTTTCATTTGAATTTTGTTTTTAAAAAATTTGTATATTTGGCCTTATGACCGTAATTAATTTGGTTGTAAATATTTCTAAATTATTTGCATTAATATCATAAAGCATATATGAGAATGAAAGATAACTATCATAATTGCAGAAGTTTTACATCTTTCTTGATAAAAGTTACATCTTTCACACATATTGTGTTTTAAGGATAACCACAAATTTTCTCAGATTTTCTCAGATATATTTACTTTTCAACTATTTCTCGGATAATAATAGGGATGGCTCTGTTTATTGATTGTCCAATTCAAATAGATGGATTATTTAAAACACCCGGCGGTATTTTATAATAAGACAGATTTTGCAGATTTTATCTTGAGGTTGTTGGAGGGTGGTGAATACTCTATAAAAATAGAACACGAATGAGCGCGGATAGAGCGAAGAGTGGTGTCATTATGACCGTGGTGAGGAATCTGCAGAAGTTTGAACAGATGCTTCACTCCGTTCAGCATGACATAAAGGAACGTAGGGATGCTTCACATTCGTTCAGCATGACAGGGACAAAAAAAGGGAGGCCATACAAATCACTTTGTACAGCCTCTCCAACATTTAAAAACATATTAGATTTGTCGGTTAAATTCTTAATCACATAGGTGATTATTTTGTTTTATATTAAATGCCTATTTCTATTTTTTTCACTTATCACTTAACAACGATATTCGGATTTGCCTTTAATTCCTCATACCTTACTTCTAATTGATATGTTTTACCATCAAGTTTATATATAAAAGAGAACTTTTTTTGATCGCTCTGAACTCTATTGAATTCCAATTTATACAAACCATCTTCAACAATAATAATACTCTTAAGGTTATCTGATGGATTAATATCTATTGTAAGCTCACCTTTTCCTTTCTCTACCACATATTTCACCCCATCTTTTTGGTAATGAATCGTACCGAAAAAGTAAACATCATTATTTTGAGGATTGGTTGTTAAGTCATTAAGATGAATGCGTTTTCCCTCTTTCAAATAATTGAGTGTTACTTTAGCCTCGTAGTTAACATTATCTTTATTAAAAGAGAAAGTATACAAGGTGGTCTCTGGAGGAAATATTGCACCATCGGGATAAGTAAGTTCATAATCACTATAGTTTAGTATTTTGAATTCGAATTGGGCAGGGAAATTGGGTATACTAATTTGGCTCCCTTGTGGTA
>JAQVGF010000060.1 GCA_028696875.1 Dysgonamonadaceae bacterium | reverse complement strand
TTTTTTGGTTCCAAAAAAGGGACAACAGAAAAGAAGATAGTTAAGCGAATGAAACCGCTTCAAGATGTAGGCCTTGGCTATGTGAAGCTGGGACAGTCTTCTTCTACATTGTCCGGCGGAGAAAGTCAACGGGTTAAACTGGCTTTCTTTCTTGGGGAAGAAAAATCAGATTCAACCTTATTTATTTTTGATGAGCCCACAACCGGTCTTCATTTTCATGACATCAAAACATTGCTGAAAGCATTTTATGCCTTATTGGATAGAGGTCACACCATTGTGATTATTGAACACAACATGGAGGTCATCAAATGTGCCGATTATCTTATCGATTTGGGTCCCGAAGGAGGTGATCAAGGGGGACAGTTAGTTTGTAGCGGAACTCCGGAGGAGTTGATAAATTGCGAAAACTCTTATACTGCAAAATACTTGAAAGAAAAGTTATAAAGGAGAGAGTCATAACAGTTTAGACGATATTGCACCTTCTACAATAACAGAACACCTGAAAAAGATTTTTGATGATGGTGAGTTAGATGAAAAAGTGGTATGTCGGAAATTCCGACATACCACTTAATATGGCGCTGTAAGAAGTTTAACGCAAGAAGATAAAGTTAAATATCACAATGAATTGCTTTGTAAATCATCACTTTTAGAGGAGAAATTAGCTAACGCAATGACGGTTGCTGTAACGGCTGTTGCGTTATATGTTCTATAAGTCTGTTTAATGCTCAAAAATGTACATTCTTTCTCGCAAAGACGCGAAGTTGCAAAGTCTCAAAAAGCAAACATCGTCTTTTTACAACCGTTATTCTTTTGTCGAAATATAGCTTAATCCATCTAAAAGTTTTAAATTTGTATGAACACATCTAACACTCACATCATGCGAAATTTATTTACAACTACTTCTCTATCCATTATCTTTTTGATCGTTTCTTTAAGTTCCACACATGGACAAACAGATAATGTGGTTCAACGAATAATTGAAATCGGTAAAACCGATAATCAAACCATGCATCACCTGGATGTTCTAACCAATCGCATTGGTGGGCGACCCGTGGGATCTGCCAATTACGAAACGGCAGTTGCGTGGGCAAAGAAAGAGTTTGAAGAGTGGGGAATGGATGTAGTGTTGCATGAAACCGATGTTTTGCCTGTTGGGTTTAACCGAGGTCCCTATTTTGGCAGATTAATTGGAGGAGGAGAAACAGGAATAATTTCTCTTGATTTTGCTACTCCATCTTATACGGTTGGAACAAAAGGTGTACAGCGAGGACATGTATTGATTGAACCGAAAACCGAACGCGAATTCAACCGGATGAAAAGTAAATTGAAAGGCGCATGGGTATTAGTTTCGGGAAAAAGCAACGGTTTTCCTATTGACTTTTCTTCGCAAGCCGACGAAATGAGAGATTCCACCAAAGCTTATAATGAGCGGATCGAAATAAAAAACGATGAAATTCGCAGACACAATTGGGAGAATAGGAACAAAGGAGAAGAGAAAGAACTAATTCCTATGAAAGAGGAACCTGCTCTTTTTTATCGTGAGATGGTGGAAGCGGGTATATTAGGGATTATTCAGTCAAGTTCCGTTCCGATTACTGCACTCTACGATCGTAAAAATTTAATGGAGATGAGTTGGGATAACTTACCTCAAGTTCCGGATATTAAGTTAAACGAACATCAATTTGAGAAAATTGAACAAATGGCAGTGGAACGTCACTACTTCCAATTAGAATTTGAAATACGCAACCATTTTAGGTTAGGTCCCATTCCATATTATACTGTCATCGGGATGATAAAAGGAACTGAGTTTCCGGATGAGTATGTTATTATGGGCGGACATTTAGATTCTTACGATATCTCAACGGGTGCTTCAGATAACGGCTCGGGAGTTGCTCCGGCAATGGAAGCTACTCGCTTGATAATGAAAGCTGGTGGCAAACCGAAACGTTCAATTTTGGTTTGTTTATGGTCGGGCGAAGAATTTGGATTGCTGGGTTCCACAGCATGGATTAAAGATAATAGTGATAAATTGGAAAACATATCTGCAATGTTTAATCGCGATGGCGGTCCAACGGTTCCTACTTCTGTATCTGTCACAGAAGCGATGATGAGTGATATGGAGAAGATATGCGAACCTATTAACTCTATAAATCCTGATTTTCCGTTTACTATAAGGAAAACATCTGCCCGTCCAAAACCTTTAATAGCCGGAGGTACGGATGCAGTTGCATTCTTAATGGCGGGAGTTCCCACAGTTCAATTGGGAACGGAAGATATAAAGGGTTATAATTTTAGTTACCGAGAGATATGGCACACTACACGCGACACCTACGATAAATGTCCACCCGATTATATGAATCATGCTTCCATCGTAACAGCTATTATCGTATACGGAGTTGCAAACTTAGATCATCTGCTTTCGCGAGAAGGATATTTTATTCCTTGAACAACGTGCTGACCGCTGACTACTAATCGCTGACTACTGACCGCTGACCGCTGACTGCTAATCGCTGACTGCTGAAATCTGACTGCTGATCTTTAAGCACACCTATATTGATAGAGCCGATAATGAATGTCTGCAATAAAACGTCAGCTCTTTATCATTCTCAATTGTCAAAAAATTACTACCTTTGCACTCTATTTTCTATAAGGTATAAATTCACTGAAAATGAGTAAGAAATTTCCCGAATATAACGAATTTGATTTAGCTGCGATAAATCAAGAGATGCTTGCAAAGTGGGATGAAAATGATGTGTTCCACAAAAGTTTAACTACACGAAAAGGTAAGCCTGAGTATGTTTTTTACGAAGGTCCCCCTTCAGCTAACGGAATGCCCGGCATTCATCACGTGATTGCGCGGTCTATCAAAGATATATTTTGTCGTTACAAAACGATGAAAGGTTTTCTGGTAAACCGAAAAGCCGGATGGGATACCCATGGACT
Source organism: Dysgonamonadaceae bacterium (assembly GCA_028696875.1). Taxonomy (GTDB): domain Bacteria; phylum Bacteroidota; class Bacteroidia; order Bacteroidales; family Dysgonomonadaceae; genus UBA2632. The sequence continues at coordinate 8,176 of JAQVGF010000060.1, read as the reverse complement.
ACCTGTTGAACTAAGCGTTGAAAAATCGTTGGGAATTACAAAAGAAGATATTGGTAAAAAGATTACCGTAGAAGAATATAACAACGCTTGCCGCATAGAGGTGATGAAATACACCAAAGAGTGGGAAGAACTCACCCGAATCATGGGTTATTGGGTGGATATGTCAGATCCGTATGTTACTTACGACACACGTTACATAGAAACGCTTTGGTATTTGCTCAAAGATTTGTACAACAAAGATCTACTCTACAAAGGATACAGCATTCAACCCTATTCGCCTGCGGCGGGAACGGGGCTAAGTACACATGAGTTGAATCAACCGGGATGTTACCGCGATGTAACAGACACCACATGTACCGCTCAATTCAAAATTGAAAATCCTTTGGAAGAGTTTAATCAATTTGGCGAGCCGTTTCTTTTAGCATGGACCACAACTCCATGGACACTTCCGTCCAATATGTTGCTTGCCGTTGGTCCAAATATTGAATATGTTGCCGTGCAAACATACAATCAATACACCGGAAAACCAATGACTGCCGTGCTTGCAAAAAGCTTGCTTGAACTCTATTTTCCAAAAAAAAATGCTTCGCTTTCATTTGAAGAGTATAAAGAAGGCGACAAAAATATTCCATATCGTGTTTTAGATAAAGTGTGGAAAGGTTCTGATCTCGCAGGTTTGCGTTATGAACAATTAATTCCTTGGGTAAAAGTAACCGACAACGCTTTTAAAGTAATAACAGCCGATTTTGTTACAACGGAAGATGGAACAGGTATTGTACACATAGCACCCACTTTTGGAGCCGATGACGCTCGCGTTGGGAAAGAACACGATATTCCCGGACTTACTTTAACCGATAGAGAGGGCAACTTACGTCCGATGGTTGATTTAACAGGAAAATATTTCAAGATAGAAGATCTTGATCCAACATTTGTTAAAAACAATATAAACATAGATTTATATGGCGAATATGCGGGTAGGTTTGTAAAGAACGAATACGACGAATCGCTTACCGAAAAAGATCCGACGCTGGATGTGGATTTATCTGTGATGCTGAAGCTACAAAATAGAGCTTTTCGCATTGAACGCCAAGTCCATAATTATCCTCACTGCTGGCGAACCGATAAACCTGTTCTATACTATCCGCTGGATAGTTGGTTTATCCGAACAACTGCACGCAAAGATCGCATGATTGAGTTGAACAATACCATTAACTGGAAACCTGAATCTACAGGAACCGGGCGTTTTGGAAAATGGTTGGAAAACTTACAAGATTGGAATTTGAGTCGAAGTAGATATTGGGGAACGCCCCTCCCAATTTGGCGCACGGAAGATGGTAAAGAAGAAAAATGCATCGGTTCAATTGAAGAGTTGTGTCATGAAATGAAAGTTGCATTAGATAAAGGTGTAATGACCAAATTGCCTTGGCCAAACCTGAACTTGGACGATTGCAAAAATTTGAACTACGAAGATTTAGATTTGCACAGACCTTATGTAGATGAAATAGTATTGGTTTCTGATAGCGGTAAACCCATGAAGCGTGAGCTGGATCTGATCGATGTTTGGTTCGATTCCGGGGCAATGCCGTTTGCACAATTCTTCTATCCACATATTTCAGAAGAAGATTTTAGTAAAGTATATCCGGCAGATTTTATTGCCGAAGGTGTTGACCAAACACGAGGATGGTTCTTTACGCTGCATGCTATCTCTACCATGATTAAAGATAGCGTTGCGTTCAAAAACGTTATTTCAAACGGATTGGTGTTAGACAAAAACGGTAATAAAATGTCGAAACGTTTAGGGAATGCCGTTGATCCTTTTGAAACGATTGCTAAGCATGGCTCCGATCCATTAAGGTGGTACATGATAACCAATGCTGCCCCTTGGGACAATCTCAAATTTGACATTGAGGGAGTGGAAGAGGCACGGCGTAAGTTTTTTGGTACACTTTATAATACTTACTCGTTTTTCACATTATATGCAAATGTGGATAAATTTAGCGGAAAAGAACCGGAAATCGCGCTCAAAAACCGCCCTGAAATAGATAAATGGATTATATCGTTACTCAACTCATTGGTGAAACAAGTTGATGAAGATTATGCAAACTATGAACCCACAAAAGCAGGACGAGCCATTGCAAGTTTTGTAAACGACAATTTAAGCAATTGGTATGTTCGATTGAACAGAAAACGTTTCTGGGGTGGTGGAATGACCGATGATAAACTTTCGGCTTATCAAACACTTTATAAATGTTTGCTCACAGTATCAAAACTTATGGCGCCCATTGCGCCATTCTATGCTGATAAACTCTACTTAGATTTAATCTCTGTAACCGGAGTTGAGGATTTCGAATCGGTACATTTAGCTGACTTCCCCGTTGCCAACGAATCAGTCATTGATAAAACGCTGGAAGAGCAAATGTCTTTGGCTCAAACAGCTTCATCCATTGTGCTGGCATTACGCAGGAAAGTGAACATCAAAGTGCGCCAACCATTGTCGCAAATAATGATTCCTTACGTAGATGAGCAACAAAAGCAAAACATTGAAGCGATAAAATCGCTTATATTAAGTGAAGTGAACGTGAAGGAGCTTCATTTTGTAGACTCTACCAATGCAATGTTGGTAAAGCGCATTAAACCCGATTTTAAGAAATTGGGTCCACGCTACGGTAAAATAATGAAACAACTGGCAATTGCTGTTCAAGAGATGTCGCAAGACGATATTGCGATGTTGGAAAAGGAGGGAAAGTTTAATTTACTTGTGAACGGCGAACAGATAACCATTGAACTATCAGATACAGAGATAGTTTCTGAAGATATTCCCGGCTGGCTGGTTGCCAATCAAGATAAATTAACTGTTGCTCTTGATATAAATATTACCGACGATTTATCGAAAGAAGGCATTGCACGCGAACTAATAAATAGGATTCAAAATTTGCGCAAAGCAAATGATTTTGAAATCACTGATCGCATCCGTGTTACTGTTTCATCCAACAAAAAGCTGGATACGGCGATTACTGACTTTTCAGATTATATTAAATCGCAAGTATTGGCTGATACACTTACAATTACACAAGAATCGCAAAACAACGAGATTGATATAAACGATGAGATTACAACGGTCAACATAGAGAAGATTCTTTGTTAAATATAGTAATAATAGCAGTGTTATTAGTAAGTTTGCACTAAATAAGGAAAAGACAAATAATAAAACAACAAAGAATATATATTCATACAACAAAAGGATAATATTATGAGCAAAAAGACACGATATTCCGATGCCGAGCTTGAAGAGTTCAGAGCATTGATTATGGAGAAGCTGAATGCTGCAAAAGGTGAATATGAAAATTTACGTGCTGCAGTAATGAATGCCGATGGAAACGATACGGGAGACACTTCACCCACATTCAAAAATATGGAGGAAGGTGCAGCAACACTTTCAAAAGAAGATGCAGGTCGTTTGGCACAACGCCAAATGAAATTTATTCAGAACTTGCAATCTGCATTAATCCGTATTGAGAACAAAACCTACGGTGTTTGCCGCGTAACGGGTGAATTGATTCCAAAAGAACGCTTGCGTGCCGTTCCTCATGCCACATTAAGTATTGAAGCAAAAGAAGCCCAAGCCAAAAGGTAGATCGCGATTTTTTTAGAGCTATGAAAGGAAAAATCCAAAAGGGAGTTGTTGCAATACTGGTATTAATAACTGTGTTGGTTTTAGACCAAATTTTGAAAGTTTGGGTTAAAACGAATATGGCTTTGTACGATACAATTGAAATAACAAAGTGGTTTAAAATTTACTTTGTCGAAAACAACGGGATGGCTTTTGGAATTGAAGCTATTGGGAAATTGTTTTTGTCCGTTTTTCGGATCATTGCTGTTGGTTTTATCTCCGTTTATTTAATTAAAATCATCCGAAAAGAGTATAAGCTCGGATTTATTATTTGCGTATCGATGGTTTTAGCCGGTGCATTTGGCAACATCATTGATAGCGTGTTCTATGGAGAACTATTTTCAGCCAGCTATCCGGGGCATGTAGCACATTTTGTTCCAATTGGTGAAGGATATGCTTCGTGGCTCCACGGGAAAGTGGTTGATATGCTCTATTTTCCAATCATTGAAACTACGCTCCCGAATTGGGTCCCTTTTTGGGGAGGAACAGAAATCCTGTTTTTTCGATTTATTTTTAATTTGGCCGATGCATCCATCTCCGTAGGAGTAGTTTTATTGCTGTTGTTTTATCGTAAAACATTGTCACATTCTCTGCAATCTGATGCAGAAAGGCAGAAAACTATTTTAAAGAATCAAGAAACAAAATGAATGAATAATTTAATCAAATCTCTCTTTTTTTTGATTGTAGCTACGACGGTTTTCGCCTGTCAAAATCGTCCCAAAGAGGTATTATCGCGAAAAAAGATGGAGAATTTGATGTACGATATGTATATTGCTGAAGCAATTATCGACAATGATTATCAAGAATTTGCCCTACCTGAAAAGAAAGAGGCTCTAATTGACCAAGTTCTGAAAAAGCACAAAATAAGTGAAGCACGCTGGGACACTTCTTTGTCATGGTATTCTGATAACATAGAACTCTATCTTCAAATAAACGATTCGGTAAAGGCTCGTTTGCAGCGAAACAAGGATATGCTTGAACAGGCAAATATGCAGCTCGTTTCAAGAGAGTTGGGCGACGATATAAAATCTCCCGACTACATTCCTCCTCACTTTCGTGTAGGGGCTTTGGGGTGTGATAGAGGGTTCAAATTTACCCTCGATTCATTGCAACTAATAGATCGTTTTTTAGAAAACGACACTATCTTCTTCCAATTTAAATCGTTAGGCATCTATCCTCTTGAAACCTATTCACTAAAAAGTGTGCTCAAAATAGACTATTCGGATACCACTGTTTTCGAAGTGTCCGAACTTGATGAGAACAAACTATATAGTTTTCCTGTTTTAAAGTCAATTGACCAAGACACTATAAAATCTTTGTATGGGCTAATAAATTTGAGTGGTAAATTACCCTTAGTGCCCATTCAGTTATATGAAATATCATTAGGCTCAAAAGAAAATGAGAAAGACTCTCTCGATTTCATCCAATTAGCTGATACAATGATGTTGTTAGAAAAACCGGAGCGTGTAATAGAATAATTAATAAAACATGTAGAGATAATTATTCACAATAGAGTTGACATAGATAAAATCAAATAAAGGATAAAGAACTAACTTATAATCAATCCAATAAATAACAAAAAGCGATGGACAAAAAAAGAGTATATACTTTTGGAAACGGAATTGCCGAAGGTAGAGCAGACATGAAAAATTTGCTGGGTGGTAAAGGTGCTAACCTTGCCGAAATGAATTTAATTGGAGTGCCGGTTCCTCCCGGATTTACTATTACTACAGAAGTGAGTACTGAGTATAATAAGCTAGGAAAAGATGCAGTGATCAATCTCTTAAAAGATGATGTAGAAAAGGCGATAGAGTTTGTTGAAAACCTTACCCAAACTAAATTTGGTGATAAAGATAATCCCTGTTTAGTTTCGGTTCGTTCGGGAGCACGCGTTTCAATGCCCGGAATGATGGATACTGTTTTGAATCTTGGTTTAAATGATGATGCAGTAGAAGGAATTGCAAAGAAATCGGGTAACGAACGATTTGCCTGGGACTCTTATCGTCGATTTATTCAAATGTATGGAGGCGTTGTACTTGGTATGAAACCACATACCAAAGACGACAGAGACCCATTTGAAGAAATAATGGAAAATATCAAAGAAACCAGAGGAATTGAATTAGATACAGATTTCACAGTAGATGACTTAAAAACATTGGTGAAAGAATTTAAAAAAGCGGTGAAAGAACGTACCGGTCATGATTTTCCGGAATCACCCTGGGACCAATTGTGGGGTGCTGTGTGTGCAGTTTTTGATAGCTGGATGAACGATCGTGCTATCTTGTACCGCAAAATGAATAACTTCCCCGATGAGTGGGGTACAGCAGTGAACGTGCAAGCCATGGTTTATGGAAATATGGGCGACACATCCGCTACCGGCGTGGCGTTTACGCGTGATGCAGCAACCGGAGAAGATATATTCAATGGAGAATATTTAATTAATGCTCAGGGAGAAGATGTGGTTTCAGGTGTGAGAACTCCTCAGGAAATTACCATTGAAGGATCGCGGCGTTGGGCAAAACTGCAAGGTGTTGATGAGAAAACAAGAGCCGAAAAATATCCTTCACTGGAAGAAGTTTTACCCGATTGTGCTGCCGAACTAATTGAAACCCAACAAAAATTAGAGAACTATTTTAAAGATATGCAAGACCTTGAATTTACCATTCAAGATGGTAAATTGTGGATTTTGCAAACACGAAATGGTAAACGTACGGGTGCTGCCATGATTAAAATTGCTATGGATATGTATCATCAAGGTTATATCACGGAAAAAGATGTAATTAAACGTTGTGAAGCAGAAAAACTTGATGAATTGTTACATCCCGTATTTGATGAAAAAGCATTGGCTTCCGCCAATCGATTAACGAATGGTCTTCCTGCTTCGCCGGGAGCGGCATCGGGACAAATTGTGTTCCATGCCGACGATGCAGAGGAATGGGCTAAGGAAGGAAAAGATGTAATCCTTTGTCGTATTGAAACTTCGCCGGAAGATTTGCGCGGTATGAATGTTGCAAGAGGAATTCTCACAACGCGTGGAGGAATGACTTCACATGCAGCGGTGGTTGCCAGAGGAATGGGTAAATGTTGTGTCTCTGCTGCGAATGCAACCATTATCGATTATAAAGCGCGTACCATGAAGATTAATGGTCAGATATTAAATGAAGGTGATTGGATTTCGTTGAATGGCACAACGGGTAACATTTACGAAGGAAAGATTAAGACCGTTGATGCAGAGTTGGGTGAAGACTTTAACGAATTGATGAAAATTGCCGACAAATACATGCACCTTCAAGTTCGCACCAATGCTGATACTCCCAAAGAAGCTGAGATTGCTCGCAAGTTTGGTGCTGTAGGAATTGGATTGTGTAGAACAGAACACATGTTTTTCGAAGATGATAAAATTATACCTATGCGCGAAATGATTCTTGCAAAAGACGAAGAGGGTCGTCGCAAAGCATTGGCAAAATTACTCCCTTTACAGAAAAAAGATTTTAAAGGTATATTTACAGCCATGCAGGATTTACCGGTTACGGTACGTTTGCTTGATCCTCCATTGCACGAGTTCGTTCCTCACGATGAAAAAGGACAAGAGGAGATGTCACGAGTTATGGGTATTCCATTCAGCGAAATTAACGAACGCGTGAATGAGTTGGTAGAAGCAAACCCGATGTTGGGACTTCGTGGTTGTCGATTGGGAAATTTATATCCGGAGATAACAGAAATGCAATCGCGTGCCATCATTGAGGCGGCTGTAGAATTGAAACAAGAAGGAATTAAAACAATTCCGGAAATTATGGTTCCATTGCCAGGTATTGTGTTTGAATTTCTTGCACAAAAAAACATTATAGACGAAACTGCAAAAAAAGTTTTTGAAGAAAAAGGCGATAGCATAGAATATTTGGTGGGTACAATGATTGAAATTCCACGTGCTGCTTTAACTGCACATAAAATTGCAAAAGAGGCAGATTTCTTCTCATTCGGTACAAATGATTTAACTCAATTAACCTTTGGTTATAGCCGCGATGATGTTGCTAAATTCCTTCCGATGTACATTTCCAAGGGATTCCTTAAACATGATCCGTTTGCTGTCCTCGATCAAAATGGAGTTGGTCAATTAGTAAGTATGGCAACGGAGAGAGGTCGATCAGTAAAACATGATTTGAAATGTGGTATTTGTGGCGAGCATGGCGGCGAACCTTCATCGGTAAAGTTTTGTCACAACGTTGGTCTCAATTATGTATCTTGCTCTCCGTTCCGGGTGCCTATTGCACGCTTGGCAGCAGCGCAGGCGGCAATTGAGTAAGCGTTTTGTAGTAACAATAGAAATGGCGCAATAATTATGCTCCATCTCAAAATCAAAAAAAGTGGAAACGAATAATCGTTTTCACTTTTTTTGATTTTGGAATTGTTTGATCTCAATTGATAATATTGCATTTTCACTCTGTGAAAAAACGGGGTGATAATCAATGATCTGTGTGATATTAATGTGTTACGTTCTCATGCCTC
>JAQVGF010000002.1 GCA_028696875.1 Dysgonamonadaceae bacterium | reverse complement strand
TATGAACTTATACTGAAGGCTTTTTTTGAAAACAAAAAAGTAATTCTCTCCTTTGATAATATGGAAATACTCTCGGAGGATTTCCTACAATATGCTATTGGACAATTGTATGAAAATTTCTCTCATGCTGAAATTAAAAAGAACATGCGTATCGAAAATATCCCGTTTTCGGGAAAGATAGCTTTGAAGAGGGTTGTGGATGAAGCTAAAATTAAATATTGATATTTTTAGTTTTGGCGTAAATTTAATTTTCGCCTTTAATATGTTTTAGACGAACAATTTCTGCAGAGTATCAATAACTGTAGCATACTTTAATCTTCGTATGATACTCAACAACTTTGATTATTCTGTAAATTACTCGTACTCAAAAAACGTTCCAAAAGAAAGGACTAAATCCGCGTAAACCTCATGCAACAATTAAAAAAACAACAAACTCTTTCCATCATTAACCTTTTGTCGGTGCTATTTGCCATCGGCATCAATTATTACTCGCAACTGTATACCATCAATGGCAATCGCGTGAGCGATATGAGTGAGAAGTATTCCAATCTGTTTACACCGGCGGGTTATGCTTTCGCAATATGGGGTGTTATATTTATTGCCATCTTCATCTTTGCACTATATCAAATTGATCGAACACTTGTTCGTAAGCGAACTTTCGATTTTATCACTCAAACAGGCGGGTGGTTTGCTCTTGCCAATGTTGCAAATGGATTGTGGATTGTAGCGTGGTTGTATGATTACACATTGCTATCGGTAGTGGTAATGCTGGTGATTCTTTTTTCACTTCTGAAAATTGTGATCAATACCAATATGGAGCGTTGGCAGGCACCGGCAAAAACAATTATGTTTGGTTGGTGGCCCATTTCAATTTATGCAGGTTGGATCTCTGTAGCCACAATAGCTAACATTGCATCCTATTTGTCTAAAATTGGTTGGGATGGAGGCTTCTTATCTCCGGTTGCATGGACAATTTCACTAATCGTTGTAGTCACTCTTTTGAATATTGTTTTGATATTCACACGCGGAATGCGGGAATTTGCCGTTGTGGGAGCATGGGCATTGGTTGCTATTTATGTAAGACATCGGTTTGATTATGAATCTATAGCCATCACTGCTATTGTTGGAGCCGTAATCATCCTCATTTCAACTTTTGCACACGCGTATCGAAATAGAAGGATTAATCCTTTTTATGGGAACTATTTTCGATAATAATCTTACTTATCAATTTCTCGAAAAATAGTAGCTTTCTTGTAATCATTTAATTAGCCTCCAAAAAGAGATAGATAAGGTAATAAGGTTTGGATAGGTTATCCGACGATTAATAAGCTCAGAAAGTTTTGTTAAGAAATAAATTATAAGTACATTTGCTATATATTAGATAACATATATATAACAAATATTATTATGAAAACTGAAATAACAGAAAGAAAACAAACTGCTTTTCGACTTAGAAAAGACTTGTTGGATAAACTAAAAAAGAATGCTGCTAAAGAAAATAGAAGCGTAAATAATTATGTAGAAACATTGCTCCTTGATGCTCTTTACAGAGAACCCAATGAGAAAACATTAGCTGCAATGAGAGAAGTTGAAAGCAGCAAAGAGTTGGAAACGTTAGATTTGGACAATTTCGATAATTACGTGGCATCTTTATGAAAACAGTAAAGCAGTCAAGCCAATTCAAGAAAGACCTTAAACGCATACAACACAATCCTAAAAAGATTGAAAAATTAAAAACAGTTCTCGAATTGCTAAAAGAAGACGGAATAGTTCCTCCCGAATACAAACCTCATTTATTAGTAGGGCAATTTAAGGGATATATGGAATGTCATATCGAGGGTGATCTTTTGCTTATTTGGATTGATGAAAACAAGGATATTATCAAACTCACAAGATTAGGAAGCCATTCTGAACTATTTAAATAAAAAACACTATTTTTGAACCACAGTCAAAGAAACAGAGAAGCAGCTATAAATCAAACAAATACTGGCAGTTTACCAATATTTAATTGTATGCAGAACCTTTCTCTTTAAATTTCTTGCTTTTTTGTTTCTGCTCCTTATTATCTTCCTCTTGTTTGTTTTCTCAAAAGTTTTGAAAAATCTATTAAACAATCTATATTATACTCCATGATAGTTTTGAACTCTTTATCATTCCTTTGGCATTTTAAAATTTAGCAAAGAATATCACTAAATTATTTATAAATAGGTACAAGCTAAATAATGCAACAACAAGAATACCAATATCAAAAACTCTGTTTCGAAGCATTTTTCTAATAAAAAGCACAATCAAAAGTGCAGATAAAGCGCCTGAAATTGCTATTCCCACATATAAAACCCATTCACTTTCCGGATTTCTAACTCTCACTTGCCATTCTATGATGGCATAAACAATAGCAATAATTGTATAGATTGTCAACCTGCCATTTGCTTTGTAACCGGTTACATAGTTCTCTTTTCTGATGATATAATTGTCTCCGTAGGAAAATTTCATAAGTATAATATATTTAAGGGTAAGATAATGTTTTTTTGTAAGATGTAAAAGGACTAATTGTTAAATAAAAATTCCTTCCATATTTTATTTCTACATCCTCAAGAGTTTGGTTTTGTGTAGTGAAACTTGCATTCGTTAATGTTTTGATATCATTTTCTGAGTTGTTTAAACCAAAATAACTCCAAGTCATAAATCCCATAGATGGTCTTTGGACCAATTTTTGCTGAGCAAAAAGCATCTGTGAACTAATGCAGAAAAATAGAACAACCATTATTGTTTTTTTTAAGCGGTTATCATTAATATGACATTTATTGTTTTTAGAAAATGTTAGATTTAAAGAATTAACAAAGTTAGGAAAGAATTATCATTAAAAAGATTATTTAGTCAGAAAATTCTGCTCTAAATTTACAGAGAAAGTCAATTGTTCTCTCCCAAAGCCGCGGAATTACGAAGTATATAGCACACAACTCCCTCACTCACACAATGTTATTAAGGAAAGGACTTGCTTAAGAATTTCCTTTTGTTATATCACAGCAATTTATAAACTCCTCCCGGAAGAGGCTTCACAACATTTTTCATCTCCAATTCAAGCAACGTAAAGAACAGTTCCGAGACCGGAATATTTAACTCGATAGCAAGCATATTCACATGGATAGATTCTGTGTTATTTAACGCATTAAACACTTTCTCTTCTGTTTCAGTGAGTTGCAAAAACAGCTCTTTTTGTTTCGGTTGTGGCTTCGCCGATGTATCCCACCCCATGTGATTTACAAATCCATCCACATCTTGCAGAAGTATTGCACGGTTTGTTGAAATAAGTCGGTTGCAACCAATCGAAAAAGGGTCCGTTACCCTGCCGGGCAAGGCAAACACTTCACGGTAATAGGAATTAGCAATTTCGGCAGTAATAAGTGACCCGCCTTTCTCTCCCGACTCAATCACTACTACGGCATCTGCCAAACCCGCCACAATGCGGTTTCGTCTTACAAAATTAAACCGTTCGGGATCGGTTTTACTTGGAAATTCGGTAACAAGAGCTCCCTTATCTAACATTTCTATGGCAGTTTTCCGATGAATAGATGGATATATTTTGTCCAAACCGTGAGCCAACACTGCCACTGTTGGCACTCCATTTTCGAGTGCTGCGCGATGAGCACATATATCAATGCCATATGCCAATCCGCTCACAATAAGTAAATCTGAAAACTTTGCGGAAAGATCTTTCACAAATTGATTGCATGCCTCCACGCCTTGACGGGTTGCATTGCGCGTTCCAACTATGCTTATTACCCTTTTGTAGTTTAGATTGCTATCTCCTTTCAGATAAAGTAAAATGGGTGCATCAATGCAATGAGTCAATCGTTCGGGATAATTAGGTGAAGTAAAAAAAAGTAGTTGCAAGTTGTTTTTCGATATAAATTTAAGCTCCTCTTCCGCTTTTCTGAGCACTTCTCTGTTTCTTATCTCACTAACCAAACGTATAGAAATTCCGGGTATTTTTTGCAAATTACGCGCAGATTCTTTAAATATCTGCTCTTCGTCACCTACCATCTGCATTAAGTTACGTGCAAGTGCAACACCCACACCCGAAATATTTGTTAAAGCAATTTGATAAAGTGTTTTTTCAGTAATAATTGTTGACATGGCTTTCTCATTAAGTTACATCGTCAAATATATGCGTGAATGACTTCAAATAAATCATTTATTACCCACAAATATACAAAGGTTTGCCATTAAAACATAACCTGCAGATAATTATAACCTATAGATAATTATTACTATGAATTACTATAAGTGGAAATAAATAGTTTTGAACTAAAACTATTTCCACAGCGTTATCTTTTAGTTAGCAAAAAAAAAAGAAAATCGTCATTTAACATGTTTTTTATTATGAGACTTTTTAGTTTACTTTTGATTATAGGATTATTAAATTTTTCGGGCTTTTCGCAAACTCCGCAAAAAGAAAAAGCCAAATTGGTAGTCGGAATTGTGGTAGATCAAATGCGGAACGATTATATCGATCGCTTTTGGGATAGATACAGCGAAGATGGGTTTAAACGATTGGTTAATGAAGGATATCGCTTCAAAAACGGACATTTTAATTATGTCCCGACTTATACCGGACCGGGACATGCTTCCATTTTTTCAGGCACCAGTCCGATGAATCATGGAATTATCGGTAACAATTGGTTTGATAAAACCACCGGAGAATCAGTTTATTGTGCCGGGGATCCGGAAATAGAATCGGTTGGAACAACCGATGAAGCCGGCAAAATGTCGCCACACAGAATGATAGTAACCTCAATCGCCGATGAGAATAGATTGGCAACTCAGATGCGCGGGAAAACAATAGGAATTGCGCTCAAAGATCGTGGAGCAATTCTTCCGGCCGGGCATACTGCAAATGCAGCTTACTGGTTTCATGGAAAAGATGAAGGACGCTGGATCAGCAGTAGTTTCTATATGAATGCTTTGCCCAACTGGGTTGTAACGTTTAATAATTCCGGAAAGGCTGCTTCTTATTTTAAAACGTGGGATACGCTATATCCAATAGAGACGTATGTAGAAAGCGGATCGGATCAAAACAATTTTGAAGGTGGATTTAAAGGTAAGGAATCAGCTACATTCCCATACGATTTGCAAAAATTGAAAGCTGATAATGGCAATTTTGAACTTCTAAAAGCTGTGGCGTATGGTAATGATTTAACAACAGACTTTGCCATGGCGGCAATTAATGGAGAGAAATTGGGACAAGGAACGGATACCGACTTTCTAACTTTGAGCTACTCCAGCACTGATTATGTTGGACATAATTTTGGAGTAAACTCCAAGGAGATTCAAGATACTTATCTACGATTAGACAAAAACATAGCAGATTTCCTGCGTTTTTTGGATGAAAAAGTAGGCAAAGACCAATATATTGTTTTTCTAACAGCCGATCATGCCGGAGTAGAAGTTCCCGCTTATCTGGAGTCAGTGAAAATACCGGCAGGCTATTTTGACAGTAAAGATTTTAAAACCAAAGTTGAAGATTTTGTAGGAAAAGAATATGGAGACGAAAATCTGGTTCAAAACATATCTAACAATCAAGTATTTTTCAACTATCAACTTTTGAATGAAAAGAAAATTGAGGCTGCAGAACTTGAGGGAAAGTTAGCTGCTTTCATATTGGCACAAGATAAAATTCACCGTGTATATACCCGCGATCAGATTGTGAAAGGTGCATTTACGAAAGGAGTGGAAGAGATGATTAAAAATGGTTTTAACCACAAACGCAGCGGCGATCTAATTTACATTTTAGAACCGGCTGTTATTTCTTATTCGCGCACAGGAAGTACACATGGAAGTGCATATGTTTATGACACACACGTACCAATGCTTTTTTATGGTAAAGGAGTGAGAAAAGGAAATACAGCACGCAGAAGCGAGATCGTAGATATTGCACCCACAATTGCAAACATGCTTGATATTTCATTTCCCAATGGAACTACAGGAAAGCCGTTGTATTGGATGCTGGAGGAGTAAGGAGTGATTTTATTCTTCTCAGGACAAAACATTAAATAATGGAAAATTGAAAGTTGAGAATTGAAATGACGATTTTTTTTGGATTTTTTGATTGGATTTCGAAATTAGATTATGGCTTGTTTGGTCGTGGGAGATTAGGTACAGTAATAAGTTGTAAGTGGGATTTGTGACTTCGTTTAATAAGTTCCCCACGATTTTCAATCGAACATTAAAACTAATAACTTGTGAATGTATAACCCTGATGCATAGTGAGTTATATTTAGTTATATAGAAGATTTAAATACAAATTCAAATAAGGTTTTTTGAATGTAAAAGAAAACCGGTATTAGGATACAACAATGGTTCAATATTTAACCTCTCACGTCTTACAACTAACACATTCCCAACGCTCACTTTTAATTTTTAATTTTTCTCTTCACTCTCCGCTTTAATAAGGTAATAAGGTTGTGTTAGGAGTAGATTCGACGGTTACTAAGGTTTAACCAGGAATTCAAGTAAGGTTTTTTTGGATGCAAAAGGAAATAGAGTTTGGAAATCGGAAATTGGGAATCGATAATCGGAATTAGGATAGGATACTACAATGGTGCAATATTTAACCTCTCACGTCTTACAACTAACACATTCCCAACGCTTCACTTTTAATTTTTAATTTTTAATTTTTCACTCTTAACTCTTAATTAAATATACGCTTTAAACGCCTCATCAAAAATAGTAGGTTGTGACAATTTTCCATCTATTAGGCAAACAACTTCAACTTTTCCTTTAGCACACAATTTCTCGTCGGACAATCGAATAATGTTTTGATGAAAAATGTAGATAAGTCCTTTCTTTTCAAGAGCAATGGTACATTTAAATTTATCCATGCCAATTAAAGGAACTTTGTATCTGATCTCAACACGCGAAACAACGGCATCTACTCCATTTTTGTGCAGTTCGAAAAAGTTGAGTCCCTCTTGTTCTAAAAACTCGTGGCGAGTTACTTCAAAATAGTGCTGATAGTTTGCATTGTTTACGTGACCCTGAACATCACATTCATAGTCACGCACTTTCATTTCGTATTCAAAAATTACTGATTTCATAATAATTAAATCCCCATTCTTACCAATGTAAGAACGGGGAGTATATTTTGTTTTTAAAAGTTTATTCTCCTTGTTTCTTCAACCACTCTTTGGCATTAATAAATGCTCCCATCCAAGGCGTTACATCATTCCTACGATGTTGGAAAGGATAATAGGCGTTTTGCCATGGAAAAATAGTTCGTTCCAAATGTGGCATCATCACCAAATGTCTGCCATCTTTTGAACAAAGAGCAGCAGCATTGTAATCTGAACCGTTTGGATTACCGGGATATTCATCGTAAATATATTTTGCTGAAATACCATAATCTGATTCCGAATTCGGCAATTCAAATCTGCCCTCACCATGAGCAGTCCAAACACCTAAAGTTGTACCTGAAAGCGATTTGAGCATAACCGAATTATTCCTTGGAATTTCTACGCTCACAAATGTAGATTCAAACTTTCCGGATTCGTTAAGTTGCATTTTTGGATGATTGTCTCCCAATTCGGGGAAAACCAACCCAAGCTCCATCATCAACTGACAACCGTTGCAAACACCCAAACTCAGCGTATCTTTTCGTGCAAAAAAGTTTTGCAACGAGGTTTTTGCCTTTTCGTTGTATAGAAAACCACCTGCCCATCCTTTGGCAGAGCCAAAGACATCGGAGTTGGAAAAACCTCCACAGAATACTGCCATGTTCACATCTTCCAACGTTTCGCGACCAGAAATGAGGTCGGTCATGTGAATATCTTTCACATCAAATCCGGCAAGATAAAGGGCGTACGCCATTTCTCGTTCTCCGTTAGTCCCCTTTTCGCGAATAATTGCAGCTGTTACTCCCGAACGCTCTTTTCGATCGGGATTTAAACCCAAATCCAAAAATTTACCGGTATAGTCGGATTTAAATTCAAATTTGAGCGGTTGGTTTTTGTAATTATCGAAACGAGCTTTGGCAGCAACTTTGCCACTCTGCCGTTGATCCATCAGATAAGATGTGCTGTACCAAACGTCGCGCAACTGGTCAATATCGAATACTTTTTTAAAGTCGTCTTTCTCAATAATAAGTTTTCGTTCTTCTATAGGTCGTGCAACAATTGCATAACCAATACCGTAATCGTCTAATATTTTTTCAACCAAATGGTGATGTTTCACTTGAATCAACACACCCGGATTTTCAGAAAAAAGTATTTTTATTAAATCGGAATGTCTTATTTTGTCTAAACGAGCATCCAAACCACCCTTTGTATTTGCAAAGCACATTTCTAACATGGCAGTCACCATACCCCCTGCAGACACGTCGTGTCCTGCAAGAATTAATCCGCGATTTACCAATTCCTGTATTGCACCAAAGGCATTTTTAAAATACTCGGCATCGGTAACAGTGGGTGCTTCATCGCCAACTTTATTCATAGTTTGAGCAAAAGCAGAACCACCAAGTTTGAAAGAATCGAAAGAAAAATCGATATAATAGAGATAAGTTCCTTTTATAAATGCCAAAACAGGTGAAACAATGCGACGAATATTTTTAACCTCAGCAGCCGCTGTTATAATTACAGTGCCCGGTGACAAAACTTTATCGTCTCCATACTGTTGCGTCATTGATAGTGAATCTTTCCCGGTGGGAATATTAATTCCCAAATTGCATGCAAATTCCGAGCAAGCTTCAACGGCTGAATAGAGACGAGCATCCTCACCCGGATTTCTGCATGGCCACATCCAGTTTGCACTGAGAGAAACACTTTGCAAACCGTTGGTGAGCGGCGCAAACACAATATTAGTAAGCGCTTCTGCTATTGCTACAACCGACCCCGCCGCTGCGTCAATCATTGCTACCTGAGGCGCATGACCAAGGGAAGTTGCCATACCAACATATCCCCGATAATCCAAAGCAACTGCTCCCATATCACTCAAGGGTAATTGAATCTCTCCTTGAGTTTGTTGGCGAGCAACTTTTCCGCTCACAGAGCGGTCAGCTTTGTTGGTTAGCCAATCTTTACACGCAACAGCTTCAAGTTTCAGCACATTTGTCAGATAGGTCTCTAATTCTTCAGCATCATATTCCGAAGCTTCATAGCTTTCAATAATTGTACTGTCAATCATAACAGTTGCTGGTGCCTTACCAAAGAGATCTTCTAAGTTCATATCAATTGGGCAACTTCCATCGGGTTGCTCAAAAGTGAACTTCATATCATCAGTCGTTTCGCCCACCACATAAAATGGTGCGCGTTCGCGCAATGCTATTTGTTCTATTTTGTCTAAATCTTCTTTTTTCACGAGCATGCCCATACGCTCTTGACTTTCATTACCAATAATTTCTTTTGCGCTTAGAGTGCTATCGCCAACAGGAAGTTTTGATAAATCAATTTTCCCTCCCGTTTTTTCTACCAGTTCCGAAATACAGTTTAAATGTCCGCCGGCACCATGATCGTGAATAGATACAATTGGGTTTTCGTCAGACTCAGCTAAAGTGCGAATTACATTGGCAACACGTTTTTGCATTTCAGGATTGGCACGTTGTACGGCATTCAATTCAATACCGGATGAATATTCGCCGGTATTAACAGATGATACAGCACCACCACCCATACCAATTCGATAATTGTCGCCACCCATCACCACTACTTTCTCGCCCGGCTCGGGATTGCCTTTAAGCGCATCGCGCTTATTTGCATAGCCTATTCCTCCGGCAAGCATAATCACTTTGTCGAAACCAAATTTTTTGTTGTTTTCTTCGTGTTCAAATGTGAGCAACGAACCACAAATAAGCGGTTGCCCAAACTTATTACCAAAATCGGAAGCTCCGTTAGATGCTTTTATTAGTATTTGCTCAGGTGTTTGATAAAGCCAATTCCGAGGATTTATTGCTTGTTCCCACGGTCTGTTATCTTCTAATCTTGGATATGAAGTCATATAAACAGCAGTTCCCGCAAGTGGCAAAGATGCTTTTCCTCCTGCCAATCGGTCACGAATTTCTCCACCCGTACCGGTTGAAGCACCGTTAAAAGGTTCTACCGTAGTGGGGAAGTTGTGAGTTTCTGCTTTGAGCGAAAGAACACTCTCTATCACTTTGGTTGAAAAATAATCGGCTTTATCACCACTTAACGGAGCAAATTGTTCAATTCGTGGACCTCCTACAAAAGCAACATTATCTTTATAAGCGGAAACCAGCGTATTGGGATTAACTGCTGAGGTTTTTTTAATAAGTTGGAAAAGAGTACTCTCTTTTTCCTCCCCATCAATAATAAAGAGTCCGTTAAATATTTTGTGTCTGCAATGCTCGGAATTTACTTGCGAAAAACCAAACACTTCGCTATCGGTTAATTTTCTTTTCAACTTCGCACTTACTCCTTCAAGATATTCAATCTCATCGGGACTTAATGCAAGTCCTTCTTGTCTGTTATATGCAGCAATATCCTCGATATAAAATATTGATTCAGGTTCAATATCGACATCGAAAATCCTCTGATCCAATTGTTGATAAACTTCTTGGAGCATGGGATCGTGCTCATGGGATTCAGGGGAAGGAAGATATTCTTCAATTCTGCGAATATTTTCTATTCCCATATTTTGAGTGATTTCTACCGCGCCCGTACTCCAGGGTGTTATCATTTCACGACGTGGACCAATAAATGGTTCATTAATTTCAGTTACATCCAGCTTTTTGGAACCGCCAAAAAGCCAATTCAATCTGTTTACATCTTCACCCGAAAGAACAGATGAAGATTGAACCGCTATAATGTTTTGTGAAGGAGTTTTGAAAAATGATATCATTACTTATTAAGTTTATTTGAGAATAAAAAAAGCGACAAGCCCTCTTATTATTACAACCTGATTAAGAAAAAACAAAGTTAATGAAAAGGGATGATTCTCACAGAATTTTATCTTCATTTTGTATGTTTTAAATATTGAATGTATCTTTGTGCATTAACTACAATCCATAAAAACAGATTCAATTGGAGTATCTGATAAAAAAGCGTGGGAACAAACATTACTTATTCTTTCGGAGTGATGCCGGCTACCTTTCAGTAAATGAAAGGTTTAGCAAACAATTAAAAATCTTAATTGGGCTTTTTGTATCTAATTTATCAAACAATAAAGTTGTGAAAATAACCTCTGCTCATGATTGAAGTAATATACAAAGGAATCATCATTGGCATAATTGTCTCCGCGCCCATGGGTCCTATAGGGATATTATGTGTGCAGCGCACGCTGAGCAAAGGAAGGATGCATGGATTTGTGACCGGAATGGGTGCGATGTTTTCAGACCTTATCTATGCTTCCATTACGCTTATCGGGATGGGGTTTGTCGACGATTTAATGCAAACCAACCGGGCGTTAATTCAATTTATTGGAAGTATTGTAATAATCCTGTTTGGTGTTGTCATATTTTCGACCAATCCGTTAAAAATACTACAACCGACATCCAATAACTATGAAACACGCTATTATCAAGATTTTGCAACGGCGTTTCTTCTCACATTGTCCAACGTGGCAATCATTTTTCTTTTTATCTCTTTGTATGCTCGTTTTCAATATAGTCCGTTGGATAAAAATTGGTTCACTTTTGCTGTTGGAATAACTTCAATTGGTGTTGGCGCTCTCGTCTGGTGGACTTTTATAACTACGTATGTATCAAAACTAAAACGGTATTTCAACCGCCAATCTCTCAAATTTTTCAATCGTATGATGGGCATTATTCTAATGCTTTTAGGTGTTTTAGGGATTGTAGGAATAGCGTTTTTTAATCTTTAGCCTTTTTGTGTACTCTCGACAACGATCTGTGACCACACTTCAACAACGTTCAGTGAAACCCAAATGATAGTTGTGATATCTGTAGAGGCACAAGATTTTATGTCTCCAAAATTAAGAGTGAAAAGTCGTACATCCTTATTCCTTGTTCCTTCTTTCTATTCCTTGTTCACATACAACGCATGTATCACACCCGGCACCCATCCCAAGATTGTAAGTACAATGTTGAGGATAAAAGCAGTGCCAAAGCCTCTTTTCATAAGAACGGCAACCGGAGGAAGTAGAACGCTGAGAACAATTGTAAGTAATGACATATTTTCTTTGGTTTTATCTGTTAAATTCGATTTCCAATACGACTTAGTTCGAAAAAGCAAAGCACACAAATATTTTCATTTGTTATGTAGTATAACACGCATGTTTTAGTTATTGTTTCGTCAAAGATAAAGACTTAGTTGATAGATAGAGAATGCAACAGAATAGTCAGAACGAAATAAGGTAATAAGCTCGGGTTTGTAGTGGTATTGCACAGTTAGTCAAGGTTGTTGTTTTGGAATAAAATAAGGTTTTTATCAAATAGTTGCAGACTTTGAGATATTTTGTATCTTTGAACATGCAAATCAATTGTCAGAAAAGACAGTTACAAAAGAAGAAGATTATTAACACAATAGCAGTAAACAACCACTGCAAATATGCCAAAAATAACAATAGTACGCCCATACGAATGGACTAATCAAGAGAGAAAGACCAATATCTATATTGATGGAGAGAAAGTAGGATGTGTAGGTATTGACCAAACAGTACAATTTGAAGTATCGCCAGTGAGACACAAAATAGTACTCAGACAAAAATGGTCTGGCGGAAGCAAGCCACTCGAGTTGGACTTGAGCGACAATAAGGATACAACCATAAAAATGAGAAGCTTTAAATATAACTGGTTGATATTAATAATCATTTTTCCTTTGATAAATAGTGCCTATCTAACGCTAATCAATATAGATATTTTTATTGTAAAGGTTATGGGCAATTTTCTTGTTGTGGGATTGATATATCTAATTATTTATATGCTGTTTTTGAGAACGCGGTTTATAAAGGTGAGGGAGATTGAGGTAGTCAACTCTAAGAAAATAACTAAAGAGGAGCAAGCACGCCTAATAGGTGAAATTATGAAAGCAGATGAGAGAGACGGATTGTATGACATTTGAAATGTAAAATAACAGTTCATCAATAAACTTAATGTAAAGATGCAACAAATCGCGTTTCTACATTTTCGGCCTGCAACTGAATCTGTTTTTTTACAGAAACCCTTTGCCATAACACCTACAACTTGCATATATTTTCAACTTACTGCACCTAACGGAATCTGTTATATGAGCAATTAAAAGTAAGCCCTTAAGAATAAAACTACAGAATATTGCAACTCACATCTAAACACCTCAGCATTTCGGTTTTAACTGTTAACTTTTAACTGTTAACTCCCGATTCTTACTTCTTAACTCTAAACTCTAAAATCATTTTCTTATCTTTGCATACTAAAACAAAAACATAAAACTAACAACACTCTACATCATACATTATGGCAAAGGAATTGAAGGATTTAACTCCACGCAGTAAAGATTATTCGCAATGGTATTTGGACTTGGTAATTAAAGCTAACTTGGCAGAAAATTCTGCCGTGCGCGGCTGTATGGTTATCAAACCTTATGGCTATGCCATTTGGGAAAAAATGCAACGTCAATTAGACGATATGTTTAAAGAAACTGGGCACGAGAATGCCTATTTCCCGCTCTTCATCCCCAAATCTTTCCTCAGTAAGGAGGCCGACCATGTGGAAGGCTTTGCTAAAGAGTGTGCGGTTGTGACACATTATCGTTTGAAAAACGATCCGGAAGGAAATGGAATTATCGTTGATCCCGAAGCTAAACTGGAAGAAGAGTTGATTATTCGTCCTACTTCCGAAACCATTATATGGAGCACCTATCGCAACTGGATACAATCGTATCGCGACCTGCCCATTCTCATCAACCAATGGGCCAATGTGGTGCGATGGGAAATGCGCACACGCCTGTTTTTGCGTACTACCGAGTTCCTTTGGCAAGAAGGACACACGGCTCATGCTACAGAAGCAGAAGCATTAGAAGAAACACGCAAAATGTTGGATGTATATGCTGAGTTTGCCGAAACATACATGGCCATGCCAGTAATAAAAGGTGTGAAATCTGAGTCGGAACGATTTGCCGGTTCAGTGGACACATACACTATTGAGGCATTGATGCAAGATGGGAAAGCACTGCAGTCGGGTACATCACACTTTTTAGGACAAAACTTTGCCAAAGCTTTCGATGTAATGTTTTCCGATAAAGATGGTGAAAGAAAATATGTGTGGGCTACTTCGTGGGGTGTTTCTACACGACTTGTCGGCGCATTAATTATGGCACACTCCGATGACAATGGATTGGTGCTTCCTCCACTATTGGCACCCTATCAAGTAGTGATTGTTCCGATTTATCGCAATGAAGAACAACTGAACCAGATCAACGAAAAAGTGGCAGGCATTATTAAAAAGTTGAAAGCTTTGGGCATTAGCGTGAAATACGATAATTCGGACAACCGAAAGCCGGGTTGGAAGTTTTCGGAATACGAACTGAAAGGTGTGCCCGTTCGTTTGGCAATGGGTGGACGCGATTTGGAAAACGACACCATCGAAATTGCGCGTCGCGACACATTAACCAAAGAGACACTGCCACAAGAAGGCATCGAAGAGCATATCAAAAAATTGCTGGAAGAGATGCAGCAAAACATTTACAAGAAAGCATTTGATTACCGTGCATCGGCAACACGCAATGTAGATAGTTACGAAGAGTTTAAAGTGGAAATAGAAAAAGGCGGTTTTCTGATGTGTCATTGGGATGGGACCAATGAAACGGAAGAACTCATTAAGAACGAAACAAAAGCTACCATCCGCTGTATTCCTTTGGAAGGTGACAAAACTCCGGGCAAGTGCATGGTAACTGGTAAGCCGTCTAAACAACGCGTTGTGTTTGCAAGAGCTTATTGAATCTTCTTATAAAAAGCTACTAAATTAAGGTGTATATTTACATGTGGGAATGATTTATCTTCATTCTTAGATTCTAATTTTGAACTTTACTAACTCGAAGTAAAAGTGAATTTAATCGACCATATTCGTCCTTGGATTTCAGCCTTCCGCCCTCGAACACTTTTCTTAGCCGCAGCCGGCGTTATCCTGGGTAGCGGTTTAGCGATGCATATCGGGAAATTTGAAATCACTACTGCTTTGCTTACTTTGTCAACTGCATTACTCCTGCAATTATTGTCTAATCTGGCAAATGACTTAGGCGATTACCAAAAAGGGACTGACCAAACGGGATTGCGTATGGGACCTGTGCGCAGTGTACAAAGCGGCAAGATAAGCCCTTTGCAAATGAAAAAAACCATCAGCATTGTTACATTGATAACAATGTTTTCAGGACTGGTTCTATTGATAAGGTTGTTTCATACAATCGGATTTATGGTTGTCATACTGTTTCTGAGTGTGGGCGCTTTATCTCTTCTCTCTGCTCTATTTTATACTTTGGGCAAGAGACCATATGGATATAGAGGGTGGGGCGATTTTTTTGCTTTTCTCTTTTTTGGACCCATTGCCGTAATCGGCACATATTACTTGCAAGCACAAATCATTGATTTCAGATCACTATTTCCGAGTATTGGAATGGGCTTATTGAGCGCCATGATTTTGAATGTGAATAATATGCGCGATATTGAAAATGATGCACATTCGAATAAACGAACCATAGCCGTCAGGTTGGGATTGAAAAATGCCAAGGTGTACCACTCCACCCTGATGCTGGCAATGTATGCCTGTTTTTTGATTTATAGTTTTATGTATGCCGATACTCCTTGGTATAGATTTGCGTATGTGATTATCTATGCGTTACAATTTATCCTGTTGATTCAGATCTTCAAGAAAAAAGATAAAGAGTTGGACCCTTATTTGAGAAAGACAGCGATGTCGGCATTTTTGCTAAGTATTGTATTTTCGGTATGTATAAATTTGAATTAAGAATTAAGAATTAAGAATTTGTGGAGGCGCACCGTTGCAGCCGTCCGTATATTATACCCAATAACACCCTTATCTATCCTTGAAAAAAAACGACAACGACAAAAAAAAGCCGCACAGCAAAACAAATTTCCTGTGCGACCTCTCTTTGTGATTTCAAGAATTAGATAAAGTATCTCTATCGGGTTACACAACTCCCTGAGCCATCATTGCATTCGCAACTTTTATAAAGCCTGCAATGTTAGCGCCTTTCACATAGTTGGTGTAATTTCCCTCTTTTCCGTGCTCAACACATTGGTTGTGTATGTCATTCATAATTTGGTGCAACCATTTATCAACTTCTTCATTGGTCCATGAAATATGCATGGCATTTTGTGTCATTTCTAAACCTGAGCATGCAACGCCCCCTGCATTTACTGCTTTACCCGGAGCAAACAACATTTTGTTGTCCAGGAAAAAGTCAACTGCTTCAGCAGTACATCCCATATTTGAAACTTCAGCTACGAGTGTTACACCATTTTCCTTCAATTGTTTGGCATCGTCTAAATTCAATTCATTTTGTATGGCGCAAGGTAATGCTATATCTACTTTGCACTCCCAAGGTTTTTTGCCTTCAAAAAACTTAGCATTCGGAAATTCTTCGGCATAAGGTGCAACAACATCATTCCCTGAGTTGCGCAATTCGGTCATATAAGCAATCTTCTCAGGAGTATTAACTCCATCTTCATCCAGGATATAACCGTCGGGACCGGAAATAGCAATAACTTTTGCACCCAATTCAGTTGCTTTGGTAACAGCACCCCACGCTACATTTCCAAAACCGGAAACGGCAATTGTTTTGCCTTTCAAATCGATATTGTGCGTGTCGCACATTTGATTCACAAAATAGAGCGCACCAAAACCTGTTGCTTCGGGACGCAGTTTTGAACCACCAAACGAAAGTCCTTTTCCTGTAAATGTACCGGTGTGTTCTCGAGCCAATTTTTTGTACATACCAAACATGTAGCCCACTTCGCGAGCTCCTACTCCTATATCGCCGGCAGGAACATCGGTATCGGGACCCAAGTCTCTCCAAATTTCTGTAACAAATGCGTGACAAAAACGCATTATCTCAGCATCTGAACGACCTTTGGGTGAAAAATCGGATCCTCCTTTGCCACCACCCATAGGAAGTGTTGTGAGTGCGTTTTTAAAGGTTTGTTCGAAACCTAAGAACTTTAATGTGGAAAGATTCACGGAAGGGTGAAAACGGATTCCGCCTTTGTAAGGACCAATAGCACCATTAAATTGTACCCGATACCCAATATTTACATGAACTGTTCCGTTATCATCAACCCACGGAACACGAAAAGTAAAGATTCTGTCCGGTTCAACAATTCGTTGCAAAATACCGGCTTTTTCATATTCCGGATGTTCGTTGTAAACATCTTCGATGGATAATAATACTTCTTTCACAGCCTGATGAAATTCTGGTTCTCCCGGATGCCTTGCTTCCAGTTGATTCATTACGTCTTTTACATTCATGTTATAAAGGTTTTTGTATTTATGATAAACATTTTTTGTATTTATATGTCTCAAAGGTAAGTATTAAATTGATACTTGCACAAATTATAATCGACTTAATTCTGAAAAAAAGAGCTGTTGATTGTTGTTTTATTCTTTGCTCTTAGAATTGTTACAACCAATATGTTAGATATAATCAGAGAAAGGCTCAAAATGAAAACAATCAATTCAATTATCACACTTTCATTCTCAAAAATCACACATACTACTTACAAAATGAAAGCATGTTTTATTTCGTATTTAATTTAATTGAAAACGTCATTTAATGGGAGATATATGCCGATTGAGAAACAGAATTTGATAAAAGAGGCATTTATAAATGACAAAAAGCGAATTGCTAACAACTGCAATTTGTTTAACTTTGTTGAATATTTCAAGGTAACACTATGAGAAAAAATAAACTGACAAAATTTGCCGAAATAGCAACCTATAAAAATGTTTTTGAATATACTTTTCAACAACTGCAAACAAAAACTTTTCTTTTGAAAGGAAAATGGAGAGAAGAGTATTTCAAGAACGACAATCCTATTGTGCTGGAATTGGGTTGTGGAAAAGGTGAGTATACTGTTGGTCTGGCACGCTTTTTCCCCGATAAGAATTTTATTGGGATGGACATTAAAGGTGCGCGTATGTGGACAGGGGCAACCGATGCCATCAAAAACAATTTGGTAAACGTGGCTTTTGTTAGAACTCACATTGAGCTGATTGCACATTTTTTCGACCCAAAAGAAATATCGGAAATATGGATTACTTTTCCTGATCCACAAATGAAAAAAGTAAACAAACGGCTTACCTCTTGCCGATTTATGAAGGAATATAGTAAGCTGTTGAAAGACGATGGCATCATTCATCTCAAAACGGACAGCAACTTTTTGTATATCTATACAAAAGCTATGATTGAAGAGAATGAACTGAAAGTTCTTTTTGATACCGATGATTTATATAATTCAAACATTGAAGATGATATTTTATCGATTCAAACGTTCTACGAAAAGCAGTGGATTGATAAGGGTCTAAACATCAAGTACATCAAATTTATGTCTCCCCAAAAAGAAAACTGGATTGAACCGGATATCGAAATTGAACAGGATTCCTATCGGAGTTTTGGACGGAATCAGAATTTAGAATCCATTAAAGCAGGAAAATATTGACACGTTTGTCGAAAAAGTCGTAAATTGCAATTTATTCAAAGAAAAGATATAGAAAAAAAATAAAAAAATAATCATAAATTAGAATCCATCACCTAAACGTGCTCAACGTTATAATGTTGATGGATCGATAATAAAACAGAAAACTATGGCAATATATCCCCAGTTGATTTTAGATGCGCTAAAAAATGTACGCTATCCCGGGACGGGACAAGACATTGTGGCTGCCGGAATGGTGGAAGATGATATCAAAATTGAAGGAAAGAAAGTGAGCTTTTCGCTCATTACCGAAAAACAAAATGACCCGTTTATAAAATCGGTTGTGAAAATGGCGGAGCAGGCAATTCTAACTCATGCCGATAAAGATATTGAGATAAAAGGTAATATAGCAGTAAAATCGAAGCAAGCCCCACGTCCTGCATTGACAAAACTATTGCCGGATGTGAAAAACATTATTGCGGTTGCATCGGGCAAAGGAGGCGTTGGCAAAAGCACCGTTTGCACGAACCTTGCCATTGCACTGGCGCAAAAAGGATACAAAGTGGGTTTGTTGGATGCGGATATATTTGGCCCGTCCATCCCTAAAATGCTTTCGGTGGAGGACGAAGCTCCAATGTTGGAAAAGAAAGATGGTCGCGATCTGATTGTACCTATTAGCAACTACGGAGTGAAAATGCTATCGATAGGTTTTTTTGTTAAAAAAGATGACGCTGTGGTTTGGCGTGGGGCAATGGCAAGCAATGCATTGAAACAACTGATTGGAGATGCAGATTGGGGAGAACTTGATTATTTTTTGATTGATTTTCCACCCGGAACAAGCGATATCCACTTAACGTTGGTTCAAACATTACCTATAACCGGAGCTGTTATTGTAAGCACACCTCAGGAAGTTGCTTTGGCAGATGCCAAAAAAGGAATTAGTATGTTTGCCGGTGATAAGGTAAATATTCCAATTTTGGGTTTGGTAGAAAACATGGCATGGTTTACTCCGGCAGAACTCCCCGAAAACAAATACTATATCTTTGGAAAAGAAGGGTGTAAGAAACTTGCCGAAGAGAAGGGTTATGAACTATTGGGTCAAATACCATTAGTGCAAAGCATTCGTGAAGGTGGCGACGATGGAAAACCTGTTGCATTGAACGCTGACAGCGTTACGGGAATGGCCTTTAATGAGCTGGCAGACAACATTGTGAAGGCTGTGGACAAACGTAATAGAGATTTGCCTCCAACAAATATAGTGCAGGTTACTATGAGATAGTTCAACTACAGTTAATCTTAGCAAGAAAAGGTTGAATACCGATTTATTCAAGTTTTTACAATCAATAATAAAGGAAATTATTTACTAAAGTAAACTCCTCGATTTTATCCCGCCACGGCGGAACTGCAGTCACTGAGCTTGTCGCTGTGTTGCCCTTTTCTTATCAAAAATTTAAAAAAAGCACTTCTCTTACAAACGCAAATTAAAAGAGATCTGAAAAAATATATAAAGATTTAAAGTCAACAATAGTAAATGAAACTTAACATCTAAAATTGAGATGAAAACGAAGAGTACACAAAGAGGTGTTCCTGTGTCGATGCGGCTTTATTCGCTTGACGCATTACGTGGTTTTGATATGTTTTGGATTATGGGAGCAGGTGGCGTTTTTAGCAACTTAGCCAAAATAACCGGATCCCCCATTTGGGAAGGAATTGCCAATCAATTGACACATCCCGCTTGGAATGGTTTTCATATGTACGACTTAATCTTTCCATTATTTTTGTTTATGGCCGGAGTTTCTACACCTTTCTCTATTGACAGTCAGCGAAAAAAAGGCAAAAGCCGTGAACAACTTCTTCTGCGAGTAATTAGAAGAGGATTGATTTTGGTTTTATTAGGTGTTATTTATAACAATGGTCTCCGTTTGATGCCTATTGAAGAAATTCGCTTTCCAAGTGTGTTAGGAAGAATAGGTTTGGCCTATATGTTTGCGAACATTATTTATCTGTATGCCGGCAAAACATTCCAATATATTTGGTTTATTGGAATATTAATTGGGTACTGGTTGATATTGAAGTTCACATCTGCACCGGGATTTACGATGGGTGACTTAACTATGGAAGGCAATTTTGCTTCCTATATTGACAGAATGATTATCCCCGGCAAACTCTATTTGGGCATTCATGATCCGGAAGGATTGATTGCAACTATTCCTGCAATAGGCACCGGCTTATTGGGGATATTTACAGGCAACTTACTTAGAAGTGAGAATTTTACACCAACACGTAAAGCAATAACAATGGCTGTTGTAGGAGTTCTTCTTCTCGGATTGGCACAACTCTGGAACCTCGATTTTCCTATCAACAAAAACTTATGGAGCAGTTCTTTTGTAATGCATACAGGTGGAATTAGCTTACTCTTTATGTCTTTCTTTTATTATGTCATCGACGTTTTGGGATATAAAAAGTGGGCATTCTTTTTCAAAGTTGTTGGAATGAACTCTATCTTAATTTATATCTCCGGAGTGTTCATTAATTGGGGATACACTACAAATGCATTCTTTGCATGGTTTGGTCAATTGATTGGTGAGCCATATGACATTGTTGTATTAGGCATTTGTGCAATATTTGTGAAATGGATGTTCTTATATCTTCTTTATAAGAAGGAAGTATTTCTTCGGGTATAAAAAAATATGATTTTAGACCAAACCTAAAGGTTTGCAATGAAATAAGGTGACTGTTTGAAACGAAGCTATTTTATTCGTTAACAACTTGAGAACTCTGCGAATAGCGAGCTATTTAATGAATTTTCAAGGAAGTTAAAGGACAAAAGAGCAAGTTTAAGGCGTCAAGTTTTTTCGGCACAATCCCTAAGTAGTGTCTGCCAGAAAAACATTCTTTATTGAGCATTTGATAAGAAAGTTAGTTCGTTGCAGAAATTAAAAAAGGATCATAAGATTTAATACTTTCAGAAAATGAAAGTTGTTTTTATTGAGAATCGGAATCTTCTTCATAGAACCCGCTAAAGACATTTATTAAATATTTTATCCACAAAAACTCAATCAAAGCAGTTTCTTCAAAAACATTCTATCAAAACAGACGTTTATATTGAGAGGGCTTAACAGCTTCAAAGCTCTTTTTTGAAGCGCAATTGCGCATACAGCATTTTTAATAAAACAGATTAAAAAAATTAAACTATGGCATTAAAAGAAACTTTACAACAATTAGGGGCAGAACAAAACAATCCGTGTGTTACTATATCGTTTAATACACATCGTGCACGTCCTAAGAATGCACAAGATAAAATACTTCTGAAAAATTTACTGAAAGAGGCAAAAGATAGAGTAACAAAAGAGTATGATAAGAAGTCTGTTGAAAGTTTATTGAATAAAATATCAACAATCAAAGACGAAATAGATTGGAATGCCAACCTGGATAGTTTGCATATATTTTTGTCGAACGACACAAAAGAAGTTGTAAAATCACCCTGGGAAGCAACCACCAATAGAGTAAATGTTTCACCTCGATTTGCTATCAGACCATTGATTAAAGCATACAACAGAAGTGAACCATATCTAATAATGGTTCTATCACAAAGTGAAGTTAACCTATACGAAGCAGTAAACGACGGAATTATCCAAGAAATTAAAAACGAAGATTTTCCATTTACGGAAAATATACCTTACACTCTTTATCCTGAGAAATTGGGTGATGCGAAGTATGTGGATGATTTAGTCAGAAACTTTTTTAATCGGATTGACAAGGCATTGGTAAAGGTTCACAGCGAAACCGATTTGAATTGCGTGGTAGTTAGCACCAATACCAATTACAGCTTTTTGATGCAAGTAGCTGACAAGCCAAGCGTATATCACGGATATGTTACTGTAAATTACAATAAATCTGCACCTCATCAAGTGGTAAAACAAACGTGGAAATTCATTGAAGAGTTGCAATCGAAACGACGCACAAAAGATATAAACACTGTGAAGGATGCCGTTTCGAGAGGTAATGTTCTTACAGATTTGAACGAAATCTACAAAGCTGCTGTTGAAGGGAGAGGAGAGCTGTTAGTGGTTCATCAGGATTTTAAACAACCGGTTGTAATGACTGAGCATAATAGTTTTGACTTAGTAGACGATGTCTCAACTCCGGGTGCTATTGACGATATCACCAGTAAAATTGCATGGGAAATTATTTCGAAAAAAGGAAGAGTAATTTTTACTCAGCAAGAAGAAATCAATGATTTAGGTGAAATTGTTTTGAAAACAAGGTATTAATCAGCGAAGAACTAAGAACTAAGAATTAAGAATTAAGAACTAAGAATTAATAGTGAATAGTTGGAATGGTGTGCGTTGTATGAGGTACAAAAACCGTTTGTCGTTTCTTGTAAAGATTAATTAACTCATGCCCGCTTTCAATTGCGTTCTCAACAAGAAGTCAGGATGAGTTTTTGTATATTTGCATATTCTTTTCTTATGAAAGAAAACAAAAACTGACAGATTATTAAAATAGATTGATTGGTTTCAGCTTTAGGGTTGTAATGAAATAAATTAACAGTTTAAAACGAAGTTGTTTCGGCACAATTCCTTAAAAACACAATCACAAAATCATCTATTACAAATGATAGCGCTGAACCATTCACAATTAAAGATATCAGTATAAAAAATGAACCATCCTTTTTCTCTTTTTAAGTTTTGCCCCAAATGTGGATCAAATGAATTTAATGTTAACAATAAGGATTCTAAGAAATGTAACAATTGCGGATTCACTTATTATTTTAATTCCGCAGCGGCAATAGTTGCTGTGATTGAAAACTCAAAAAATGAAATTCTTGTTTCTCGCCGGGGTAAAGATCCGGCGAAAGGAACGTTTGATCTGCCGGGTGGATTTGCCGCAAGGTTCGAAACCATTGAAGAAACTGTTCACCGCGAGGTGTTGGAAGAAACACGTTTGGAGATAACTTCTGTGAAATACCTATTCTCAATTCCCAATATTTACGTATATTCGGACTTCGAAGTTCATACAATGGATATGTTTTTCGAGTGTAAAATAGATGATTTCAGCAACATAAAGGCTCAGGACGATGTGGTTGAGTTACTTTTTATACCCAAAGAAGAACTAAATCCGGATGACTTCGGTCTCACATCTATTAAAAAAGGAGTTGAAAAACTACAAAAATTGACCATATGAAAAAAATTATTTTGTTGTTAAGCGTGTTAGGCATCTTTTCATTTGCATCAGCACAAAAAACGGCTTATCATAAAATGCCCGAAAAGTTGTTTAACGAAGGGAAAGAAATGTTTTTGGAAGAAAATTATACGGGTGCTCACGATTTATTATCTGAATACCTCAACCAAGGAACCGACTCCAATTTACGAGAAGAAGCTGAATACCTGTTAGCAGCATCTGCTTATTATCGAAACAGCCCAAACAGTGGAGATGTAATGAAAGAGTATTTGGATACGTATCCTGAAACTTTGTATCACAACAACCTGAAATTTTTGATCGGATCATTTCATTTCAATGAAAAAGAGTGGGCAAAAACGCTTTTTTGGTTGGATCAAGCCAACATCGATTATTTAGGACTAACTGAACAAGAGGATTACAGTTTTCGTTCGGCCTATGCAAACTTGCAAGCCGGGAACAAAGATGAAGCATCTCGCTTGTTTGGTTTGTTGGCTCAAAATAGCAAAAAATATCACGATGCCGGAAATTTCTACTACGGATATATCGAATATACCAATGGGAATTACGATGCCGCACTCAATCGTTTTCAACAATTACAAAACAATCCTGAATACGCACAAGAAGTATCATTTTACACTGCTCAATCCACCTTTTTTAAAGCCAATTTGGAAAATGCAATCCGCTTAGCGGATGCGTATGTGACACGATATCCCAATAGTGAACACACGACGGAAATGTATCGTGTTTTGGGAAACAGTTATTACCGATTGGGACAATCCTCACGCGCAATTCCTCATTATGAAAAGTATCAGCAAAGTGTGGATGAACCGCTGCGAGGCGATGCATACTTTTTGGGTCTCTCTTACTTAGACGCTAATAAATTGGCAGAAGCGGTTAAAATGTTTCAATATGCAACAGGTGAGAATGATGCTTTGAGTCAAAATGCCCATCTTTATTTGGGACAAACTTATCTGAAAATGAACGATAAACCAAAGGCGCAAATGTCTTTTGCCGCAGCTTCACGCGTAAATTTCGATCCAAAAGCGCGCGAAACGGCAATGTTCAATTACGCACTGCTGACACATCAAACCAACTTCTCGGTCTTTAGTGAATCAATAAACTTGTTCGAAAATTTCTTGCGCGAATTTCCAAATTCGCAATATGCCGATCAAGTAAATGATATCTTGGCTGAAACATTTCTTACAACCAAAGATTACAACGCAGCTCTTTTGGCAATTAACCGGATTGACAAACCTGCTCGACGCATTTTAGAAGCCAAACAGATGGTTTTGTTCCAATTGGGCACACAGCAATTTGTGAACGGCAATATTAGTCAAGCCATCGATCTTTTCGATCAAACCATCAATTTAGGAACCTACAACAAGGAGGCACGCACCAATGCGTTCTTCTGGCGCGGAGAATCAAAATATCGAATTAATAACTTCTCGGGGGCTGCGGCAGATTTTCAAACATTTACACAAGAAGCATCTCCCTCTAACGAGAATTATGCGTTGGGACTATACAATTTGGGCTACGCCCGATTTAAACAAAATCAATATGCTGCAGCACGAACCGCATTTCAGAATTATCTAAATGCACAAACCAATCGGAATGCACCTGAATATGCCGATGCGCACAACAGAATTGGAGACACCTATTATTTTAGCAGAAACTTCTCCGATGCAGAACGCTACTACGCCTCAGCCTCAACCTTAAATCCGGCAAGTGCCGATTATGCACTCTACCAACGAGCTTTTGTGATGGGCTTGCAACGCAACTATCAAGGTAAAATAAATGCTTTGGAAGAATTGATGCGAGCTTATCCTAATTCACATTATTACGATGATGCATTGTACGAAAAAAGTCGTGCACTGGTAATGCTCAACAGAGAAGGAGAAGCTGTTACCGTTCTTAACAAACTTATCGCCGAATTTCCTCAAAGTCCTCTTTCGAGACAAGGTGGTATTCAATTGGGACAGTTGCACTACAATGCCGAACGCTACCCACAAGCCATAGTAGCTTACAAGTTGGTGATACAAAACTTCCCGGGCTCGGAAGATGCCAGAGCAGCTTTGCAATCGCTTGAGACTGTTTATAAAGACATGAACGACATTGATGCGTTTGTTCGATATGCCAATTCTTTACCGGGAGGTATGCGCATTACGCCGCTGCGACAAGATTCGCTCACCTATTTAGCAGCGGAGAATTTGTACATGCGAGGATCGAAAAGTGATGCACAAAACTCATTGAGCAAATACCTTCAGAGTTATCCAAACGGTGCTTACAGTAGCGATGCAAATTACTATTTAGGAGTAATAGCCAATGAGAATAACAATACCGATAAAGCGATGTCTCACTTCCGAAGCGTTGTTGACGCCAACAATGGCAAATTTCTTGAAAGTGCATTGGCCTATGTGGCGCAAACAGAGTACAACAGAAACAACTATCAGCAAGCATTGCAAGATTACGCTCGTTTGAGCAACGTTGCTCAATCCCTTGCACACAAACAAACAGCGCAACTGGGAATGGCTCGAGCCAACTCAAAATTGAATAATTATCACGAAGCAGCGCGGGCAATAGATCAATTGCTGGAAAATAAAAATCTATCGCCCGAAACACTTACCGAAGCACACTATTTGCGAGGCAAAGCGTATCAGCAGGTTCGCGAAGTAGATAAAGCTATGGCCGATTACCAAGCCATTGCAAACGATACACGGAGTGTTTATGGAGCAGAAGCACAATTTCGTTTGGCAGAGGCTTACTACAATTGGGAATCGTATGATAAAGCCGAAGCACAAGTGAAAGAGTTTATGCAAAAAACTACACCTCATCAATATTGGTTGGCGCGTGCGCTTATAGTTTTGTCGGATACGTACAAGGCAAAAGGCGACAATTTTCAGGCACGACAATACCTCGAGAGTTTGCAAGCAAATTACAAAGGTGATGAACCCGAAATTAAAGAAATGATTCAGGAAAGACTCAAATAATGTGAGAATTCAATCTGAAATTATAATTTGCTAATAAAAAACAGACATTTTGTATCACATTAGACACTCAAGAAAAAAACAAGAATAAAATATGAGAAAAAATATATTCACTGTAATTGTAGGATTGTTTTCAACAGTCGCTCTTTTTGCTCAAACTCCCAAAGACACGGTTTTGACACGTCAGTTGGAATTGGAACGAGAGTTTAATCCAACCTTGCAAGATGCAAATAAAATTAATAGTTTGCCTGCAATTCGTGAACCTCAGGTACCAAAAGCCAATACAGACTATGCAACCTGGTCCACCCGCGCCACTCCACCGCTTGAAATAGCACTCCCTAAACCGGGTGAAATAATGACAGATATTCCGTTTAGTTTACACAAAGGTTATTTATCCTTACGTGCCGGAAACTATGCAAACATTGATGGAGCATTGGGTTTTCGCTTTTTAGACAGCGAAACGGATAAGCTTAATTTCATGTTTTTACACAACTCAACCAATGGAGATATCGATTATAATCAAGTTTCTACTCCAAATTGGATTAAATCGAAGTATATGGATAATTTCGCCAAATTAAATTTTCGTCATATCTTCGAAACCGTAAATTTTGATTTGCATACCTCTTATTTGCATTCGCAATTTAATTACTACGGCAACAACTTTGGAAAAGCACGCATGCACGATGACAACAATCAAATATTGGGTGTTTTCAATTTAAAAGCAGCTTTGCAGAGTACGCAACCTGACTTACTGAACTATACCGGTTCGCTAAACTACCATTATTTCACAACGAAATATGGCAGAACTTTGAGTGATGAGAGTTTGAACGGTAATCAAATTGAAACCGAAGTTGATTTGAATAAATCTTTTTTGGGCGGAGACAATTTACTTGGTGTTAAAGGAAATCTCACCGGCGTTTTTTATGATAAGTTTGAGCAGAATGAAAACGAAGACGAGATTTCAAATTTTCTGATGCTTGATGTAAGCCCATATATCCACTTCGAAGGGTTTAACTGGAAAGTGCGATTAGGGACCAACATTGATTTTGTATTTGATGATGAAAATCAATTCTATATTTCCCCAAATGCATTACTCTCTGTAATGCTCACCGAAAACACATCGCTTTATCTGAATGCCAACGGAGGTGTACAAAAAAACACCTATCTCGATATGTATAAAGAGTCACGTTACCTACTTCCTAATACATTAGTAAAGCATTCATACACGCCTTATGATTTTGTTGCCGGAACAAAAATTGGTGCAATCGATGGTTTTAGAATCGATCTTTTTGGAGGATACAAAAAAACAGAAAGCGAACATTTTTTATTGTTGAATCCGGTCTATTCTCCCGATAGTACTCCATCAGAGCAGCCGAATTATCAGGAGTTTCTTTATCCTACCCTGGGAGATTTAACCCACTCGCACATTGGTGGTATAATTCACAGCAACATTTGGTCGCCTTTGGATCTGTCTGTGAAGGTGAAGAAAAATTTTTACTCCGTAAGCAAAGTCAAAGGCTTAGAGGTTGTACCAACAGAATTGAAAGCATGGAACAAACCGAGTTTTGAAGCAGATATTAGAGGAACGTACTCTGTAACTTCAGATTTAAAACTAACGTTGGGATATTATTTTGCAAACGACAGATGGACGGTTGTAAACGGTCAAAATGTGGAAATGGATAATTTAAATGATCTGAATGCAGGAGCTATTTATAACGTAAACGATATGTTTTCTATCAACGTAAAAGCCAACAACATTCTCAATCAATCGTACGATATTTGGTACGGTCATCCTGCACAAGGTGTAAGTATTTTGGGTGGGTTTACGTTTAAGTTTTAGTGGATAATCTAAATCGGACAATGCGGATGGGTGCCGCAATGTGCAATTAGTATTCCAGACATTTGCTGACGCGCTTTTGTAAAACGTTAGCAGCGAAACTAATTCTTTCTTTGCTACGGCAGATACTAAATACAAACTCGCGCCAGCGATCAGGATTCGTATAAATTCTATAGTAGGTTTAATTCGGTACTTAGCATATTATGTATTTTTTTTGTATGTGAGAGAAGTTAGAAACCTTATTTTCCTTTTCTCTGCCCTTAGTAACCGTCACATAACTAACTTAATCCAACCTTATTACCTTATTTAAGAACATTTTTATTTGCTCAATCAAAGGACTTAGAAGAATCAAGTCTCTGGAATCTGTAAAGGACTCAGAATCTCACATTTTGATAAACATACAAGCACGAAAAATGTTAAAGACACAGAGAATACTTTGAAAAAGAATGAATCGCAACAACATACAATCCGAACCTGAAAAGGAAAAGAACACCAATTTATTTGGTGTTCTCAAGCCCTATAAAGGGATGGTTTCTATGCTTGTCATAATTGCAATGACAGCAAGTGGCATCAATCTGGTTATCCCCAAAATAATTGGTTCGGCAATTGATGCTTTTTCTGCCAATAACTTCGATATCGTCAAAGTTATAACTCAATTCCTGCTTGCTGCAACGGGTATATTTATTTTTACTGCGCTTCAAGGCGTGCTACAAACTTTTACTGCGGAAAGAGTTGCACGCGATCTGCGTAACAAAATCGTTGCTAAGTTGTCTCATCAAAGCCTTTCATTTATTATCGGTTCCAATCCATCCAAGTTGCTTACAAATCTGACTTCTGATATGGATTCAGTAAAAACATTTGTTGCACAAGCTTTTGTTGCCATCATCTCTTCTTTCTTTGTCATTATTGGTGTAGCAGTTTTAATGTTAATGATCAACTTGAAATTAGCTCTCGCAGTACTTGGGATAGTTCCCATAATTGGGACTGCTTTTTATATTGTATTCTGGAAAGCGAGGAATATTTTCAGAAAAAGCCGTCAAGTAATTGATGCACTCAATAAGATTATAAACGAAAGCATCTTGGGCGCAGCCCTCATTAGGGTATTGAATTCACAACAACCCGAAAATCAGAAGTTTCTTGAAAAGAACATGGAGTCGAGAAATTTGGGACTTTCGATTGTTCGTCTTTTTTCAATACTTGTTCCCAGCATTATGTTTGTTTCAAATCTTGCCATCGTTCTGATTCTTGCGTTAGGTGGTCATTATGTGGTTATGGACACCATGACTATTGGTGATTTTGCCGCATTCAACAGTTATGTTGTTATGCTCATTTTTCCGGTTATGCTGATAGGATTTATGAGTAACGTAATTGCATCGGCCACTGCTTCCAACGAGAGGATACAAAGTATTCTTTCTACACCGCCACCCCAAGAAGAAGGAACCATAAAAAGTGAGGTAAAAGGAAATATTCTACTAAAAAACGTTTCACTGACATACGAAGATAAACCTATTCTAAAAAACGTTTCATTTTCGGTTAAAGCCGGTAGTAAAACTGCTATCATTGGTCCCACTGCCGCAGGCAAAAGTCAATTGCTCTATCTCCTTACCAATCTGATTCCGGCTGATTCGGGAACCATCGAAATGGATGGAATTTCTATTGATAAATATGCACGAGAAACATTGTACAAAGATGTTGGGTTGGTTTTTCAGGATAGCGTGTTATTCAACATGAGTTTAGAAGAAAACATTGGTTTCAGCGATTCGGTTACAGAAGAGGCGTTGCAAAAAGCAATCGAAACAGCGGAGTTATCCAATTTTATTGAATCATTGCCTCAAAAGTTAGAAACCATAGTTTCAGAAAGAGGGAGCAGTCTGTCCGGAGGACAAAAACAAAGAATTATGCTGGCAAGAGCGCTGACTTTAAACCCAAACATACTGCTTCTTGATGATTTTACGGCAAGGGTGGATCAAAAAACCGAAGATAGAATCCTTGCTAATATTCAGAGCAATTATCCCGATTTGACACTCATATCCATTACTCAAAAAATTGAACCGGTAAAAGATTTTGACCAAATACTCCTCCTCATGGGAGGAGAAATTATAGCTTCGGGACAACACAAGGATTTAATGAAGCGTTCACCGGAATATATTCAGATTTATAAATCACAACAAAGCACAGAACAGTATGAATTATAATCTGAATAAACCATATAAGAAAATTAAAGGAAGGCGTAGGGTGCTTGCATCACTGCAAAAACTATTCACTATTATCGGTAAGGAGCGCCGCAATCTCATTGTTGCATTTGTGGCAATTCTTCTAAATGCCGGATTAAGTTTGCTGGGGCCTTATCTGTTAGGTTACACAATTGACGCACATGTTCAAACAAAAAATTACCAAGGAGTACTCATTTTTGCAGGAATACTTTTGGTAATTTACATTTCAGCATATATTCTCAACTATGTGCAGATTCGTATGATGGGCGGAATAGGGCAACGTATGCTCTTCCGTCTACGTAATTCTGTTTTCGAAAAACTTCAAGAGCTTCCGCTCGATTTTTTCAATCAAAATAAAGCGGGCGATCTCATTTCGCGCATCAACAACGATACGGATAAGTTGAATCAGTTTTTCTCTCAATCGTTGATGCAATTTATTAGAAATTTAATAATAATGGTAGGAGCCGGAATATTTCTTCTGGCAATAAATCTGCCATTGGGATTGGCGACACTTTCTCCTACACTTCTTTTATTAATCTTTACAATAAGCGTCTCTCCGTGGATTCGAAGAAAGAACGAAGCCACACTCAAAAGCTTGGGCAATCTCTCTGCTGAAGTTCAGGAAGGCCTTGCAAACTTCAAAGTTGTGGTTGCATTCAATCGACGTGACTATTTTCGCAAACGTCTAAAGGATGCAAACAGGGAGAATTACAAAAAATCTATTCGTGCCGGTATTGCCAATAGCATTTTGAGTCCAATTTATACGTTTGCATCAAATATTGGACAGCTCATAGTGTTATCGTTGGGTATCTGGCTTATTATTCAAGGACGTTTTTCGGTAGGTTTGTTGATAAGCTTCATTGCGTATGTTTCTAATTTCTATAATCCATTGCGACAAATTGCCAATCTTTGGGCAAGTTTTCAATTAACGCTTGCGGCTTGGGATAGGATTTCTCATCTGCTTTCGCTAAAAAGCAATCTGCCAATTATTGAAAGTATGAATGACACTTTTGGTTCATCGCTTATACACTTCCGGAATGTTTCGTTCTCCTATCCAACTGGGGAAGAAGTGCTGAAAGATGTTAGTTTCGATTTGCAACGAGGTAAAACCTATGCTTTCGTGGGTCCAACAGGCGGAGGCAAAACAACTACCGCATCGTTAATTAGTCGATTGTACGATGTCACAAAAGGAACTATTTTGCTTGACGGCAAAGACATCCGATCGTACACCGCTTGTGAAAGAGCTTCTAAGGTAGGATTTATACTTCAGGACCCCATACTTTTCACGGGAACAATACGCGAGAATATTCTTTATGGAAATAGTGAATGTGGTGCGCTCACAAACGAACAGCTTGAAAAAGAGCTGGGTAACGCTCAGCTTTTAAATCTGCTCAAACCATTTGAAAAAGGGCTTGAAACGCCCATTGAGATGTCAGGAGATAGTATAAGTTTGGGTCAAAAACAGATTATTGCTTTTATGCGGGCGATTCTACGAAAACCGGAGCTACTGATTCTGGATGAAGCTACCGCAAATATCGATACAGTAACTGAAAAACAGCTTGAAATTATTCTCAATAATTTACCTATCTCAACAACGAAAGTGATTATTGCGCATCGTCTTAATACCATAAAAAATGCAGACGAAATATTCTTTGTAAATTCTCAAAGAATTATTGCGGCAGGATCGTTTGATGAAGCACTGAATATGCTGATGAGCGAAAAGGGAGAGAGTTGAGGTTGTACCAGGAAGTTCGGATATTGAGGTTCCAAACCGCAGTGTACATAACTTGGTTTCTTATAATGCACATTGCAGGTGACGATCTGCAAAGTGAAGTTTTACCCCTAAATCCCCTAAAGGAGACTTTGGCTGAGTGCTCCGCTCGAGCCGATTTGCAATCGGTGTGTCGCGCCAGCGAGAGAGAGAGAGAGTTAACCTATGCACAATGCGAATGAGAGCTGCAATGTACGGTTAGAATTTCCAGAATCAACGATAAAAAAGGCTGTCCCACAAGAATTTCTTCTTTCGTAACAGCCTTCTCGAAAATGTTATAGAACCGATTTATAAAATCATATCATCTGATCACTACTTACTGATCACTGATTACTGATTACTGATCACTGATTACTCCTTAATCCCAGCAATTTCCGGATCAATCATAATTCTTCCACAATATTCACAAACGATTACTTTTTTGCCCAATTTTATATCCATCTGTCTTTGAGGTGGAATTTTATTGAAACATCCGCCACATGCACCACGTTGTATTGGGACAATACCTAAACCATTACGTGCATTTTTACGAATTCTTCTAAAGGCTGTGACTAACCGAGGCTCAATTGAAGCTTCCACTTTTTTTGCCTTTTCTCTAATTTTCTCTTCGTTAGCTTTCGTTTCCGAAATTATGTCGTCGAGTTCTTTTTGCTTATGATCTAAATCGATCTTTTTTTCGTTCAACTGAGCCGTTGCCTCTTCTATTTGCGCTTTAATCTCTTTTTGTTTTTGAGTGAATTCACGGGTGCGTTTTTCAGCTAATTCAATCTCAAGTGTTTCAAATTCCACCTCTTTGGTTAAGTGATCGAATTCTTTGTTGTTGCGCACATTTTCCAGTTGCGTATTGTATCGTTCGATTTTTGCTTTGCTGGTTTCAATTTTCATCTTTTGTTGGGTGATGTTCGCTTCCATCTCTTTCAAATCCAACTCAAACTTACTAACGCGCGTTCCCAACCCGGCAATCTCATCATCCAAATCGGCAACTTCCAGCGGGAGTTCACCACGAAGTGTTCTAATTCTATCAATATCTGAAAGATACATTTGCAGTTTATAAAGCGTGCGCAATCTTTCTTCTACTGATATTTCTTTTGTTTTTCGTTTTTTTGTAGCCATACTATTTATATTTTAATTTTTTTAGATAAAAAAATGCAGTAATCAATAATTGTAGCGGTTTTAACGCAGTTTATTATTGCTTACTACATCATTCGTAAGAAGCGGGATTTATGTCGACCGCCTATATTTACAAATAATTTACCGGATTAGAGTCGAAAGCCGATAAATGCATTGCAAAGTTAGGATATTTTTTCGATATAACATCATAAAACAGCTCTTTTGTACAAATTTCAGACTCGTAATGTCCTATACTTGCAAGCAATAACTTATCTTCGACGTCATAAAAGTCATTGTATTTTGCTTCGCCCGTTACCAACACGTCCGCACCATAATTTATGGCATCGCCAATTAAAAATGATCCACTTCCTCCACAAACTGCAACTTCGCGAATCTCTTTTCCTCGCAAACGCGAATATGAAACATGATGAAGCTTGAAAACATCTTTAAGCATATACAAGAAATCATTCTCTGACATGCCTTCAGGCAAGACTCCGGTGATGCCACTCCCGTTTTGGTTCCAGTCATTTGTTATGGGATATAGATCAAACACCGGCTCTTCGTAAGGATGTACTGCAATCAGTGCGCGCATCACCTCATCTTTTCGGATAATTGGAACAACCGTTTCTATGCGAACTTCGGATTCAAAATGCAGTTCATCAATCTCCCCAACATGCGGGTTTGCTCCTGCTTTCGCTTTAAAAGTTCCTTCACCATCTAAGTTGTAACTGCAACTATCATAATTGCCAATATGTCCGGCGCCAGCGTTAAACATAGCATTGCGAACTATTTCTTCATGACTGTGTGGAACAGTGGTTACAAACTTCAAAAGAGCATTCTTCTTGGGTGTCAATATTTTGACATTTTCCAAGCCCAACATCGATGCCAATTTAAAGTTAACTCCATCTTTTGCATTATCTAAATTGGTATGAGCAGCGTACAAAGCAATATCATTTTTGATAGCTTTAATCATGCATCGCTCCACATAATTTCTTCCCGTCAACGATTTGAAAGGTTTAAATGCAATGGGATGATGCGAAATAATTAAGTTGCATTTCAACGATATGGCTTCATCAATAACATCTTCTGTCACATCGATACAAAAGAGCGCTCCTGTTGCCTCTTTGTTTGTATCTCCTACTTGTATTCCGCTGTTATCGTAATCTTCTTGCAATGGCAAAGGTGCCAACGTTTCAATAATTTGAAGGATATCTTTTATACGCATATTAGAAATTTATTAGTTGTTCAGACAAATATAAACTTTTTCTTTATTTTTGCAGCAAACATCAACGAGTCTTTTATAAGAAGAGGTTAAAAATCAACTTTATTGCCTTTAATTGGTTCTACTATTGTCGAAAAACGATTATTCCCTAAGTTCTTTGGTAAGAAAGCGGCAAAGACAAAGCCTGAAAACCCGAAATAACGAAACTACATTTATATTATTATAAACTTGCAATAAAATTAATCTAACATGAAAGAAAAATGGGACGAGCGGTATTTCGCTGAAACATACGTTTATGGTACCCAACCAAATGCCTGGTTTGCCACCAAATTGGATGAACTAACGCCGGGAAAATTACTTTTACCTGGCGAGGGCGAAGGTCGTAACGCAGTTTATGCCTCCACAAAAGGGTGGGAAGTTACTGCCTTTGATCAAAGTGTGGAAGGTCGAAAAAAAGCGCTGAAGTTAGCAACTGAAAACGGGGTAAAGATCAACTATCAAATTCACGATCTGAGTGAATTTAATGGCGAAAAAGAATATTTCGATGTTATTGCTCTGATTTTTGTGCATATGCCGGCAGATATCAGAAAAACGGTACACCAAAATCTGCTAAAAAGTCTGAAGCCCGGAGGTCATATTATTCTTGAAGCTTTTACCACCACTCAACTAAGAAACAAAACCGGAGGTCCACGTAGTCAACATCTGCTCTATGAATGTGAGGAAATTAAACAAGACTTCCTCTCCCTTGACCTAATTGAACGCTCTGAATTAACGGTGCATCTGGATGAAGGTCCAATGCACAAAGGTGAAGCCGATATCATCCGCTTATTTGCAAGAAAACCGATTTAAAATAAAGTTTTAGGAATGAACCTCTCGCTGGCGCAAGTCTCCAGACTTGCGCCTCTAACTCCTAAGGCAGAGGTCAGAGACCTGCGCCAGCCAGAGAGGGCTCATACTTTGCGTCATAGCGTCTTTTACGAAAGAAAAAATGATTTCGTAGCATACCCAATGATAACTCGAATCACTTTTATTTGAAAACCAGTATTTTTCTCATCGTATCAGCAAATATTGCTGCCATTCGCTGCTGAATATATTTATCCTGACCGTTTTCCGGATGCCAGCCGTAAATTTCTCCATCACTTTCTTGTGTATCAACTGCGAATATTCGACTAACCTGCTCGCCGGTAACCGGAT
The DNA here is from genome assembly GCA_028696875.1 of Dysgonamonadaceae bacterium. GTDB lineage: Bacteria > Bacteroidota > Bacteroidia > Bacteroidales > Dysgonomonadaceae > UBA2632. The sequence goes on along the minus strand of JAQVGF010000002.1, from coordinate 8,159 downwards.
GAAGAGAATTCTTTGAAAAACCGATAAATTTATCGAACTCCACAACGGGGAAGCCCCATTTCTGCGCCAATTGGCGAACGGAAGAGTTATAAATCATACGTGCATCGTGCCAATGTGTGCACAAAACAATAACCGCAGGTTTGCCATGGCGCGAGTTGTAATATTTTGAATTCTCATCAAACTTGAGATTGTAACATTCAGCCATGTATCGTTTTATCACATAATCGAATGCAGCAGCATAATTCTCACGCGAAAACGGAGTTTTATAATCTTTGTAGTTTTCTATAATTCCTGAATCTTCAAAAACGTCCCTATCATGCACTTGCATTATCACCAATGCATCAATCTCTTCAAACTCTTCGGCACTATACAATGAGCTGTCAATCATCCGATTTGCGGCGTCCGCAATTGCTTCGCCTCCAACTGCCCGGTTTAACGGTTTTGCACCCAGCACATCGCACCCTAACTCGAACCAGCCATTATTGGGCGAAGCAAAGGAGGCACCGGTTAAAAGAAATGTGAGTTTTTCTTGCGTTTTATCTAATTGGGCAAAAGAAAAAGAAATTAATAGCGAGAAGATTAGTAATAAATTGATTCGTTTCATGTTATCTATAATTTGTTTTTTGTATAAAGATGTAATACAAAAATAGAATAAATTTATAACATCAAGAAAGGTTGGGTAATGACAACATGAGAAATATTACCTTTTTGCGTTTTTATTAATCTTTGAGCTTGCAGAAGTTTCCCAAATGCTCGTCAACAAGATTTATTTTTACGTAGATATGCATTAGATTTAAGTGCGAGGGTTTAAATTATTAAAGCTTATTTCATTGTGCATTTAGACATATCCATACCATATCCTTTATTTATCCAAAACATCCTTTGAAATTATACACACCTTACTATTAAATAAAAACAAAAGATGACTCTTAAGTATACGTTTTCAACCTAATAATACTATATTTGTATACTTAATGCTGGATAGTTTGCTCTAAAAAGCTATAATTTTTCAATATCCGAAATAACGGACATTTTTAAAATAATGATTTTAATGATACCAAGCATAAAATAAAAAGTTTTACTCGTAAGAAATTATGGAAGAATTTAAAAACAATAAAAAATTTCAAGATATAGCTGCTACTGCCAAAACATTGTTTTGGAAATATGGAATCAAAAGAGTTACAGTTGAAGAAATATGCAAAGAAGCCTATGTAAGTAAAATGACTTTTTACAAGTTTTTTAAAAAAAAAGATGCGCTTGCAGAATACTTGCTTATCAATGTTTTGGCCGAATGGCACGATCAATACAGAGCAATTATGAAACAGGACATTGCTTTTGCTTCTAAAATTAATCAGGTGATTGCTTTAGAACAAAAAGCATCCGAAAATATGGGCGAAGAGTTCTTTAATGACATTTTAAATAATGAGTATCCCGATCTGCAAAAACTAATTAATGAAAGTACTGAAAGTTATCATTCAGAAATTGTTGAAGATATGATTGAAGCTCAACAACAGGGTGAAATTCGAAAAAATATTAAACCGGAGTTTCTTTTGTATCTACTTAAAGATATTAGCGAAAAAGTGATGGACGAAAATCTCTCTAAGTTATATCAATCAAAGCAGGATTTAATAATGGAATTGACCAATTACTTTTTCTATGGCATTTTGTAAATTTCATAAATAATCGACAGGATGAAAAAGCTTATAGCTCCGATATTTCTACTAATTTTACTTTTAATTTACTTGGATGTTCACGCTCAACATGAGTTTGAATTTAAAGGTGAAGCATCTGCCTATGGGAGCTATAGCCCTGATAACGATTTAGACTTATTCTTTGGGGGGCGATACCTACCTGAATTAAATTATGGTTATACTTTCGAAAACAGATCACTCCTCGATTTTGAACTGTCGGCTAATATAAATGGTTCTGTGTTGTTTCATCCTTTCGATAGAGCCGAAACAGATGGAGCCATCAAACCATACAGGGTATGGGCGCGATACTCTGGACAACAATACGAAGTAAGATTAGGTTTGCAAAAAATAAATTTTGGAACAGCTATGATGCTTCGCCCCTTGCAATGGTTTGATGAAATGGATGCACGCGACCCACTGAAATTTACTACAGGAGTGTATGGAGCATTGCTTAGATACTATTTTTTGAATAATGCTAATATATGGACTTGGATGTTGTATGGTAACGAAAACCCGCGAGGCTTTGAAAGCCTTAAAAACAATAAAGACAAACCTGAATTTGGAGGGCGTCTGCAACTGCCAGTTCCAAAGGGAGAGATTGCACTAACCTATCATCACAGAAGTGCCAGCTCGGAAAATGTAGCAGGTATGCTTTCGTATGAGAATATTCCAGAAAACAGGTATGCTCTTGACGGGAAATGGGATATAGGTGTGGGTGCATGGTTTGAAGCAGTACACATAAACAAAACTAAAGATGTAGGCATGCTTACCAATCAATCTTTTCTAACATTAGGTGTTGATTACACTTTTGCCATAGGAAATGGATTGAATGTTACCCTTGAAAACATGACTTCGACCTATGACCAAAAAGCATTTGCATTTGAAAACAATTCTAATGTTACAGCAACTTCTATCAGTTATCCGCTGGGACTCTTCAACAATATAAGCACCCTATTATACTATTCATGGAAGTCGGAAGACTTCGCATTTTTTCTAAACTACGAACACCAATTTCAGAAATTCACAGGCTATATAATGGCCTATTATAATCCTAAAAGTCAGCAGAGTATAGGTAGCATTAGCTATGAGAACTCTTTTTCGGGACCAGGTATCAGATTAATGCTGGTATATAACCATTAATACAACAAAAACTATGTCAGAAAAAATTATTATTACAGAGAACTTAGTTAAACGCTACCCCGAAGGGGATGGCGAATTTACAGCATTGAGCAATATCAACTTGACTTTTGAAAAAGGCGAGTTCGCAGGTGTTGTCGGACCGAGTGGTTCGGGTAAAACAACGCTGCTAAATATTATTGGTTCACTGGACACCCCAACGGAAGGAAGTGCAACTGTGATGGGACAAAAGATAGCAGACTTGTCGCACAAACAAGCAGCGCAATTGCGCAATTTGCACATTGGTTTCATCTTTCAGGTCTATAATTTACTTCCAGTATATACGGTGTTCGAGAATGTAGAGTTTGCTCTGATTCTTCAAAACCGTAGTGCAAGTGAACGCAAAAAGAAAGTGATGCAGGCTTTGGAATGGGTTGGACTGGAAAACATGGCAAACAAAAGACCTTCAAAACTATCGGGAGGTGAAGGACAGCGTGTAGCCATTGCTCGCGCAATGGTAAAAGAGCCTGAACTTGTTTTGGCCGACGAACCAACAGCCAACTTGGATGCTACTAATGCACATGCCATTATTCAAACAATGAAAAATTTGAACAAAGAGTTGAATACTACATTCCTCTTTTCCACACATGACGAAAAAGTGATGCAATACCTCAACCGCCTTGTCCATCTAGAAGATGGCGAAGTTGCAGAAGATGAATTTATCAAACAGGCCGAAAACAAAACAGTATGAAACTAGCATTCCATTTAGCCTACAAAAATCTTATGGGAGCAGGTTTGAGAACTTGGCTCAATGCGGGTGTGCTGTCATTTGCCTTTATAGTGATTATTTTCTACAACGGGCTAATTGATGGTTGGAACGAACAAGCCAAAATAGATGCCATACATTGGGAATATGGACATGGGCATCTGCTTAATGAGAATTATGACCCTTACGACCCCTTTTCAATTCAAGATGGATATGGAGAGTTGTCAGAATCTAATCAGAATAATCTTACACCTATACTAATAAGGCAAGGAAACATATACCCTAAAGGTAGAATGATCTCTATTAATATAAAAGGAATAGACCCCAAGCAAGAAACTTTGTATCTGCCTACTCATCTGTTAAATGAGAGCAGTGCTGCAATTCCAATTATTATTGGTGAACGCATGTCCGAATCGGCAAAAGTGAACAGAGGAGACGAGTTGCTGTTGCGGTGGAGAGACAAAAATGGCACGTATGATGCTGCAACTGTAACCGTTGCTGGAGTTTTTGAAACAAATGTACCATTTGTTGATGGCGGACAAATATGGATGTCGATAGATAAAGTGCGTGAGATGACGTTGCTTGAAAACAAAACAACTTATTTTGTAGCAAATGAACAATACAAACAGACCGAAATAGCAGGATGGGAGTTTGAAAACCAAGAGTACTTGATGCGAGAGCAAACAAAATTGATTAATGCAAAAAAGATAGGTGGCTCTATTCTTTATGTAGTGCTCATGATGCTGGGGTTGTTAGCAATTTTCGATACACAAGTACTTTCCATCTTTAGGCGACAAAAAGAAATTGGCACCTACATTGCGCTGGGCATGACGCGTTGGCAAGTAGTACGCATGTTCACAGTAGAAGGTGCAATGTATAGTGTATTTGCAACCATAATAGGGGCAATATATGGAATACCCATCTTATGGTATTTATCAGTAAAAGGTATTGGGTTTGGCATGAGTGGATCAGAATTCGGTATTATTATGGCTGAACGCATGTATCCAATTTACGGAATAGGACTAATTGTAGGAACAATAGTCTTGGTTATATTATCAGCTACAATTGTAAGTTTTTTACCTGCACGTAAAATTGCTCGCATGAACCCTGTTGAAGCATTAAAAGGGAAAGTACAATGAGAATAGCATTGAGAATGGCATTTAAAAATCTTATAGGAGCCGGATTAGGAACTTGGCTCAATGTAAGTGTATTAGCATTTTGTTTTATAGTAATAGTTTTCTACAATGGTTTTCTAAACGGTTGGCAGGAACAAGGACGTTTAGATGCAAAAAATTGGGAATATGGCAACGGGCAGTTGTATCACGCAGATTATGACCCATACGATGTTTTTACAATAAAGAATTCGCATGGCACTTTATCAGAAGCAGAAAGTGAAAACCTAACACCAGTGCTAATACAACAAGCAACAGTATATCCAAATGGAAGAATGAACCCTACAATTATTAAAGGGATTCCTATAGATCAGGATGTTATTAATCTTCCCATCAACCTGCTAACTAAAAGCGATGCCAACCTACCAGTATTGATTGGCGAACGCATGGCTCAATCTTTAAAGGTGGAGAAGGGAGATGATATTTTGCTCCGCTGGAGAGATAAAAATGGCACTTATGATGCTACAAATATCACAATTGCAGTAATATTTGACTCTAACGTAACCGCTATCGATAACGGACAAATTTGGATGCCAATTGAGAAACTTTGGCAAATGACCGGATTAACCAATGAAGCTACCATGTATATTGCCAATGAGCAATATCAATCCAGTCAAATAGAGGGATGGGAGTTTCATAACCTTGCGGGTCTTCTAAAAGATTTTGATTCTGCTGTTCAAGCCGAAAGAATTGGCTCTATAATAGTCTATTCAATCCTTTTAGCCCTTGGGCTATTGGCCGTTTTTGATACACAGGTGCTTTCTATTTTTAGAAGACAACGTGAAATAGGGACATATATAGCCTTAGGAATGACAAGACAACAAGTATTGAAAATATTTACAATTGAAGGCAGTATGTACAGCCTGTTTGCAGGAGTAGTAGGCTTAATAATTGGAGCCCCTCTATTTTACTATACTTCAAGCCATGGCATAAACGTTGGGCGTAGTATAGAAGGAATGGGCGTTCATCTGTCCGATATTATCTATCCAACATTTGGAGCAACACTTATTATAGGAACGTTTTTAGTGCTCGTCTTTTCTGCCACTTTGGTCAGTTTTATACCTGCACGAAAAATATCAACATTAAATCCAGTAAACGCATTAAAAGGGAAACTACAATGATAAAATTTATATTTAAAGCAATATTAAGGGACAAAAATAGAAGCTTGTTGCCAATTACGGTTGTAGCAACGGGGGTACTTCTCACCATTGCACTAAGTGGATATTTAAGCGGAATGCTGGGTGATATTATTGATCAAAATGCGCGTTTTCAAACTGGACACGCGAAAGTAATGACAAGGGCTTATGCCGATAATGTTGATCAAATGCCCAACGACCTTGCCCTTTTGGGAATTGATGAAGTGCATGAAGAGTTGAACAATGATTTTCCAGATTACACATGGGTAAACCGTATCAACTTTGGTGGCATCATTGATGCTCCAGGCGAGAACGACCAGTCGAAAGGACAGGGACCTGCCAGTGGAATGGCTGTGGAGCTTTTTTCTGATTCAAGCGGTGAGGTGGACCGATTGAACCTTGAAGAGTCTTTGGTGGCAGGCAAAATCCCCGAAAAAAGTGGAGAGGTATTGATTGGCTATGAGTTTGCCGATAAACTAAAAGTGAAAGTAGGAGATGAACTCACCTTTATGGGGAGTACCATGTATGGAAGCATGACCTTTTCCAAATTTATAATAAGCGGTACTGTTCGGTTTGGTATAGCAGCAATGGACAAAGGTACTATCATCATCGATTTTGCCGATGCTCAACAGATGCTTGATATGGCTGATGGAACAGGCGAAATATTGGGATTCTACAAAGACGAAGTGTTTATGCAAGATCAAGTCGAGGAGATGAGTAAAGAGTTTAATACAAAATATGCAAGTAGTTCAGATGAGTTTGCTCCTGTGATGAAAACTTTGGGTGAACAAAACGCAATGGGTGGTTACTTAGATTTAGTTGATTCCGTATCAAGCATGTTTGTAATCATCTTTGTGTTAGTCATGTCCATCGTACTTTGGAATACAGGCCTAATTGGAGGTTTGCGCAGGTATCAAGAGTTTGGTATCAGATTGGCGTTGGGCGAAAGCAAAGGGCATATTTATAGAGCCATGATTTACGAAGCTCTATTGATTGGTACAATTGGTTCCGTCATTGGCACTGCATTAGGGATTGGTGTCACATTGTTGATGCAACGCTATGGTATTGACATTAGTGGCATGATGAAAGATGCCACCATGATGATGCCTTCGGTATTGAAATCGAAATTCACCCCTCAACTATTATACATAGGGTTTATTCCTGGTGTGTTGGCTATGGTAATTGGCACTATGCTTTCGGGCATTGGCATTTACAAACGAGAAACAGCCACGCTCTTTAAAGAGTTAGAAGTTTAATTTTTCAACAATTTAAAAACAACAAAAATGAAATATTTATTTGTATTACTGTTTGCTCTGTTATCTATTACGCAAACCAACGCACAAGATGCCACCGCTATACTCAACAAAGTAGATGATAACATCAACTCAAACACGAGCATTACGAAATCGGACATGATAATATATGGTCGAAGGAATCAACGCACCGTTACTTCAGTAGGATACGCAGAGGGCAAAAACAAGTCATTCTCAGAATACCTTGCTCCTGCAAGAGAAAGGGGAACAAAGATGCTCAAATTGGAAGATAACTTGTGGATTTACTCACCATCTACCGATCGCACCATTCAATTGTCTGGACACATGCTGAAACAATCACTTATGGGCTCCGATCTATCTTATGAAGATATGATGGAAAACAGAAAGCTCACTGAAATGTATGATGCGAAAGTGATTGGTGAAGAAACAATTGATGAAAGAAAAACATGGGTTCTGCAGTTGAATGCAAAAGTGGATGATGCCAGTTATGATAGTCGGAAAGTATGGATTGATACGGAAAGATATGTCCCATTAAGGGAAGAACTGTTTGCTAAAAGCGGACAATTGCTAAAGCGTACTGAGCTGAAAGATGTAAAGAGAATAGATGGCAAGTGGTATCCCACTAAAATGAACTATAAAGATATGCTGAAAGATGGAAAGGGGACTGACTTTGTAGTTCTTGAAATTGAGTTTGATGTGGAGATACCGGCTTATATATTTAGTAAGGCGGCGTTGAAGAGGTGAGATTATTGTAGATTCGCTGGCATCGGTACGCCTTAATATGAATCAATATGATTTGTTTAGTACTCAAGTATCTCCTGAATCGTCATCCTCTTCCTTTTCATCAATAAGAATTAATCGCAACGAGCTGTTTTTTGTAATATAGTTCCATGCCCAATTTATAAAGATCACCAACTTATTGCGCACGCTCAAAATTAACATCAGGTGAAGAAACATCCAAATAAACCAGGCAAACCGACCTCTAAATTTCGCAAACGGTAAAT
>JAQVGF010000256.1 GCA_028696875.1 Dysgonamonadaceae bacterium | reverse complement strand
TCTGTTTCTTCGCAACGTCCGGCTTCTGATTATACACCCCGAGTAGTACCCAATTTTTCCGGACTCTCCGTTCCTTTGGAAACTAATCATATTCTGTGGCAGAGATAATATTTTATTACGCACTTAGCGGTGCGTGAATTGAGTATCTTATAAAACAATAAATCGCTTTTCACCCTTTGTGAAAAGCGATTTATTGTTCCACAACTTCTCATTTCATTCTCCTTTTCCCTTTCTCTATAAAAAGCCCTATAGGACTGACTTTATTTTAGAATAAAATAAAATCCCATCAAAATTCCTATCAATAGGGGTGACATTATAAGCTGATTGCCATTTTTATCGGAATTTTTCATGTGAATTTAAACCATTAAAACTATCAGATAAATTATTCTATATCATTATCCGTCATATAAAATACTAAATCAGCACCATTCATAATATCTTTATACGAGATGGTTTTCTTGTCATACGCCTCGCCATTCAATTCAATTCTATCAACATAAAGATTGTTCACCGATAAGTTTTCTGCTTTCATGCTAAATCTCTTCCCATTTGCCAACGGAATAGTTGCCTCCGGCACTTGTGGTGCACCAATCACATACTCACCACTAACAGGATCTAAGGGGTAAAACCCAAGAGACGAAAACAAAAACCAAGCCGACATTTGTCCACAATCGTCGTTGCCAATTAGCCCATCGGGCTGAGCTTTATAAAAATCAGTGCAGATTTGACGAATAAGTTTTTGCGCCTCTTTCGGACGATCCAAATAGGGATAAATATAGGTAACATGATGACTTGGCTCATTGCCATGAGCATATTGACCAATCAGTCCGGTTACATCGGAAAGCGTTCCGGTAGTTTCTTTAGTTGTGTAAAACAATGAATCTAAAATAACTCCTGCCTTATCTTTTCCTCCCATCAAATCAATCAATCCGGGTATGTCTTGCAATACGTGCCACGTATATTGGCGTGCGTTACCTTCGGTATAGTGTCCACCAATTTGTGAGTCGGCATGTGCCAACTCGTAAGGATCGAAGGGAGAAATAAAGTTGCCTTTGCTATCTTTAGGACGAACAGCTTTTGATTCTTTATCGTACACATTTTTATAATAATGAGAGCGTTTGTTGAAGAATTCAAAGTCTTCATCGTTTCCCATCGCTTTTGCCATCAATGCCGTGGCATAATCATCAAATCCACACTCCATCACGCGCGATACAGATTCTAACTTCACCAAATCGTATGGGTAGTAACCATATTTATCGTACAGATCCCAATTTGATTTTGGATGTGTGCTGGTAACGATTGATTTCTTAATTTCATTGTAGGCACGTTCATTATCAAAACCTTCAAAACTTTTCAGGTAAGCATCCACAATCATCGGCACAGAATGATTGCCAATCATGGTGTAGGTTTCCTGACCCCACAATCCCCAAATGGGCAAATGCCCTTGTTGTTCGCTAAAATCGAGCATGGAATTAACCATTTCGGGAACCAGTTCAGGACTCAATAACGTATACATCGGAAACGCAGCGCGGAAAGTATCCCATTGGGATAGGGTAGAGTAATGCTTGCCGTCGGTGGATTGTGAAACTTTGCGATTCGGACCTACATATTTACCGTCCACATCAGCAATGTTATTAGGCTGAATGTATAAATGATACATTGCCGTATAAAAATTCACTTTTTGTTCGTCGGTTCCCTCAACATGGATTCGCGATAGGTAGCGATTCCATTCTTTAACTGCATTTTCATGCACCGATTTAAAATCCCAGTCCGATACTTCCGCAGCCATATTTGCTTTTGCGCCCTCAATGCTTGTTGAGGAAAGAGCAACTTTCATGTTCAACTCATCGTTGTCTTGTATATCGAAAGTCAAAATATATCGGGGCGCTTTTTCGCGAGAATCTTGTTTTGCTAATTCCTCTTTGCTGATGATTGGTTTGTCGAACTCAATAACAAAGTAGTACTCTCTTTCCACCCACTGTCTTCTTTTAGTATAGCCCGAAATGGTTTTGTCATCTTCAAAGTTTACTTCGTTGGCCAATATGTGCTGATAAATATGTTCTTTACTCCATACCAATCCGCTTTGAAAGTCGGCAAGAATATTGGCAGACTTATTCTTATTGAATGTGTATTTGTGAAATGCAACATGAGGCGTAGCTGTTATTTCTACTTTCACATCGTTGTCAGTAAGATATACTGCATAGTATCCGGGTGTTGCCTCCTCGCTCATCAAATCATATTTGCTGTGCAAATTGTTGCGTTTGTCACCCGAGAATGGTTGCATTAACAAATCGCCAAGGTCGGCTACACCGGTACCATTCAATCTGGTTTGAGAAAAACCCGTAATGGTTGAATCGCCATATACATATCCCGCACAATAATCCCATGAGAAGTTACCGGTTTCAGGTCCGGGCTGTACCATTCCTAACGGATAAGTTGCGCCCGGGAAAGTATGACCGGTAAATGCTGTGCCAATAAATGGGTCAACAAATTGAGTGTAGTCAGCATCTTTGCTTGTTGTTTTCTCTTTCGGTGTTGTGCATGACACTACTGTGAACAGTGCAATCATGCTGTATATAAATAATTGTTTCATCTCGTTTTAAATTTTTTTTGGAGCTGTCAGCTTTCAG
>JAQVGF010000255.1 GCA_028696875.1 Dysgonamonadaceae bacterium | reverse complement strand
CTGAAACTACAATCCATCAAATCGCTTTATGTCTCGGGTGAAGAGAGTGCACGACAACTGAAACTAAGAGCCGAGCGGCTGAATATAGAAAACGATAACTGCCTGATTGTTTGCGAAACCAATTTAGATCAAATCTTTGGTCACATCAAAAACACCAACCCTCAATTGGTAATTATCGATTCCATTCAAACCATGTACATCGATTCCATGGAGTCATCACCCGGTAGCATCTCGCAAGTGCGCGAATGCGCATCGGCAATTCTCAAGTTTGCCAAACAATCGGGCATTCCTGTGCTTCTGGTCGGACACATCACCAAAGATGGCAGCATTGCCGGACCTAAAGTGTTGGAGCATATTGTGGATACTGTTTTGCAATTCGAAGGAGATCAACACTATATGTATAGAATACTGCGCAGCATAAAAAATCGCTTTGGCAGTACCGCAGAGTTGGGCATTTACGAAATGATTCAATCCGGATTGCGCGAAGTGAGCAATCCATCGGAGATGTTGTTGACGCAAAATCATGATGGTTTAAGCGGTGCCGCCATCTCAGCCACCATCGAAGGTGTTCGTCCTTTTCTCATTGAAACCCAATCATTGGTAAGCTCTGCTGCCTATGGCACGCCTCAACGTTCTACAACCGGCTTCGATATACGCAGAATGAATATGCTGCTGGCTGTTTTGGAAAAACGAGCAGGATTCAAATTAGCTCAAAAAGATGTGTTCTTAAACATTGCCGGAGGATTAAAGATAAACGATCCCGGTATGGATCTATCCGTTATTAGTGCTGTATTGTCGTCCAGTCTTGATATTGCCATAGCACAAGATACCTGCCTGGCAGGAGAAGTGGGTTTGTCGGGCGAGATACGACCGGTCAACCGCATTGAACAACGTATTTTTGAAGCAGAAAAGCTGGGCTTCTCGCGCATCATTGTCCCTGCCAATAATTTAAAAGGATTTACATCGAAAGTAAATATAAAAATAGAAACTGTTCGTAAGGTGGAAGAGGCTTTCAGATTGCTATTTTCTTAACCCGTACTATTCACGTTTTTAGCTTTGCGTAAGGCTGGCGTACGATTATATCGTGTGGTCTTTGATACTAATGCAATGAATAATACAAGCTAAAAGCCCTTTCAATACGTATAGAATAGTCGCATTTTCACTTGAAAAGTCATTTATATATTTTTTAGTTTAAAAATATATAGTATCTTTGCAACCGCTTTACAAAAGCATCGGTACCTTGGCCGAGTGGTTAGGCAACGGTCTGCAAAACCGTGTACGGCGGTTCAAATCCGCCAGGTACCTCTAATAATATAGTTCCAAATACTGTTTAGATGGTAAACAGGGGTTGGAGCTTTTTTTGTTTGATATTGACAATGCAAAAACCCATTCCTCCCGCTCGCGCGCATCGCGAAGCGAATAACCCCGCTCGCGCGCATTTGCAATGCGTTAGCCCTGTGGAATAATGCTTTGCATTAAAACCTGTGGTTTTATTCCACGGGGTGAATGTCGCTTTAGCGAACATCTTCTTTTTATTTCTTTTGCTTCGCAAGCCAATTACCAATCGTTGCGACCAAATAACGGCAACACATAAGCCACCTTAAAGTCAAAAGCTGGGTAGAACGTACCGTACGAGATATCTAAGTTGCGACCGTAGCCCAATCCCACCGAGTAGCTGTAGTTCCAATACCTGCCAATATTGCGTTGTCCGCCCCAGTTCAGATTGGCTAATAAAGTTTTGGTTGGCCAATAGTAATCATCATTGGTCAACGGTTTGGATACGTATTTGACTTTCGCCCCAATAAAATTCCCAGAATTGAACAACAATGATTTGTCATTACGCATCCGTTTATCACGGTTATAAAAGAATTTTCCATACATGCTTGCATGTACACTTGGTTTTAACAAAGCCCAATGATAACTAACCTTTGATGTAAGGCCGTCCATGGGACCAAAATCATAACTCGGGCCAAATCCCACAGCTGGTTCTATTGTTATCTTTTCGGTTACTGGTATTTCTATCGATAAATCCAATCCGTTTATTCCCAACCCTACTTTAGGAAGCATTTGCAATGACTGAGATGACAATGTACTTGCTTGTGTAAGCAAGGCAAACAGGAGAACGAAGAATGGTAATTTGTTTTTGTTCATGTGATTGTGTTGTGTTTGTTTCTAAAATATATAACCAACTCTCAACCCAATTGTATTTGAATGCGTCATTGTTTGGTCAGATATCATCTCGCCCGATAATTGAGTCAGTTTTGCTTTCATCACTTGTAAATCGTACATGAGAGAAAGTGAAATAGCGGTGTTATCCAATGGAAACAAGATGCCCAATGATGGTGAAGCATATATTCCTCCCGAATTCTTTACATTAAAATCTTCTTCTTGAAAAGGAGCTACTCCTCCAGGTGGAGAAGTAACGTAATTTCGTGAAACGATTCCATAACCAAATTTCAAATCGACAAAGGGTATGAAATCTCTGGAGGAGGGAAATTTATAAAGCACATTCGCATAAACTGGAACAGAAGTAATTCCATCGAAGTATGTTACATACCTCGTGTATATATTAACTCCTGCCCCTAAACCAGCAGACAGATTCTTGTTTAATGGATAAAGTGCTGAAATAAAAAATTGTGCTCC
>JAQVGF010000059.1 GCA_028696875.1 Dysgonamonadaceae bacterium | reverse complement strand
GCCGATGCTACTTCAGTTCGGTTGTCAAACGATTGTAAAAAACCATGAGCCATTTGGCTGCGGCAACTGTTGCCTGTGCATAAGATTAAGACTTTCATATTGTTTTTTATTAATTGCTTGTTTTATCGCGTTACAAACGAGGGTAGTAGTGGAAATCTAATTGAAAATCAGTGTCATTCTGAGCAAAGCGAAGAATCTAATTTACTCTCTGCAAATTTTAACGAGATGCTTCACTGCGTTCAGCATGACAATCACTGCTTACTGATTACTGCTTACTGATTACTGATTACTGTTTACTCATTTAAATTGCTCCAAATATTAATCCCGACGCCGTTGCCATAACCACCACAAGAGCGACATAAACCACTGTTTTTTGCGTGCCTATTATTCCACGTATAACAAGCATATTTGGTAAGGATAATGAAGGACCCGCAAGTAGTAGAGCTAATGCAGGACCTTTACCCATTCCGGCAGCCATTAATCCTTGAAGAATTGGAACTTCAGTTAAGGTGGCAAAATACATAAAAGCTCCAACTATGGAAGCAAAGAAATTTGAGAAAAGTGAATTTCCTCCCACAAGGTTTGAAATCCATTCATTGGGAATTATCCCGGCCATCACTGTATTATCGTGAGTTGAACCCAACAGAAAGCCCGCAACTAAAACGCCAATGGCAAGCAGAGGCATGATTTGCTTTGTAAACTCCCACGAAGCGATTGTCCATTCTTTATTATCCGGATCTCTTTTATCTATCAGTGTAATAATACTTAGACCTGCAATACCAACCACCATTGGTATCATGGGTGATGAACTCAAAAAAGCCGAAGCCGCAGTTGCGATAACTGCTAAAAGTACATGTTGCCATTTGATTTTTAAAATGGCAATAAGAGAATATATCAATAACAGTCCAAAGATCGATGTAATCTGCCATTTGTATGCCCACAACCAGTACCATATTCCACTTGTAACACCATCGCCCGGTTTTCCCCAATTGGCAAAAACAAGAATAGCCACAAGGGTGAAGAAATGAAAAGCTGTTTGCCATATAGGACGTTTTTCCGGTATATCTGGGAAATTCATTTGCTCTTCCCGTTTGGCTTTCTCTTCCTTTCTGTAAATAAAAGACATTACCAAACCAATAACAACAGCAAATACCACTGCACCAATAACCCTGGCTACTCCCATTTCAAAGCCTAATATTCGAGCAGTGAGTATAATCGCCAAAATATTAATTGCAGGTCCTGAATAGAGAAATGCGATGGCAGGTCCCAAACCGGCACCTCTTTTGTGAATACTTGAAAAGAGAGGTAGGATAGTGCAGCTACAAACGGCCAATATGGCTCCTGATACTGATGCCACCGTATAAGCCACCCATTTTTTTGCTTTTGCTCCAAAGTATTTCATTACGGCGCCCTGACTGACAAATACAGCAATTACACCCGCAATAAAGAAAGCCGGAAGCAAACATAATATGACGTGTTCCTGGGCATACCATTTTGCAAGGTCGAACATTGCAAATATGGCTTCAGTAAATCGCGCATTCTCTAACGGCATGAAAAAAGCAAACACGAAAACAACAATTATCCATCCCAGTATTTTAAACTCTTTTTTTAGTTCCATTTGAAGATATTTGATATAATGATTTTAATTTCAGTTCGTTAAAACACGAATTACATATGTAAAATTTTTTAGAAATAATTAGAAATAAATAGTAAACAGATAATACACCCCCACAGTGATAAACAAAACAGCAATTATACGTCTAAACCAAATTTCAAAGACTTTCAGCTTGTTGTAAACATTACCAATTGAACCAACGCTAAAGGCAATAAGCCATGCAAAAATTATCACAGGTATTCCTGTGGCAATAGCAAAGAACAATGGCAGATACAAACCGCTTGAGCTGCTGATTGTCATGGGCATTAGCATGCCAAAATAAAGCACGCCACTGTACGGGCAAAATGCCAAAGCGAACACAACACCTAATAGTAGAACTCCCCAAAAACCTCCGCCCGATTTGCGTCCCATTTTTTCGGTTAAGGAACCAATACCGGGTATTTGGAGTTTTAAAACCCCAAGCATAAACAGTCCGATTATGATTAAAAGCGGTCCCAACAATTTTTCGCCCCATTCCTGAAAAAATCCGGCGAACTCGAATTGGCTTGCTCCAAAAAAGAAAAGTAGCCCAATTGTAGTGTATGAAATTGCTCGGCCTAAAGTATATACCAATCCGTTAACAAAAACTTTGCGCTGGTTTACAATGTCCTTACTAATAAAGCCAATTGCTGTAATGTTAGTTGCCAAAGGGCAAGGACTTATGGCTGTCATAAGTCCCAATATAAATGCGGTAAATATTGGAAACTGCGAAGTTTCCAGAAGGTTTTGTAATACCTCCATGGCTACATCATTGAATCGATGGTTGATTTCAATTTGCGTTTAAATTTATCCGGATTTGTACGGGCATTTAAAAACGCATCGTTGGTCAAGTCCACTTTTTTCTCACCGTTGATAATTAAAAGTGTTTGTCCATTCACTTTATATTTTGTCATCAATGGATTCTCTTTTTCTTCGTCCCTGTTAATTGACTCAAAAGTTACTTTGTCACCATAATACTCTTTAATTGCCTCCTTTGAAACAGCTTCCACTGCTTGACAAGTGGCACAGCGGCGTGTTGCATGAAAATAGTAAGCTTTTACTTTGCCTAATTCCTGATTTTCGGCAAGAGTTTCTTTTTCACTCGTAGTATTATCTGTGGTTGCACTATTGCAAGATTGTGTTGAAATAGCAACTACTCCCATAAAAAGGATGAAACTTAAAGCGCTGATTATTTTTTTCATTTGTTTGGTTATTTGATTAATAGACTTTTAAGATCTTTTTCGTTGGGCACTCTTCCGCTTGCTACTACTTTCCCATCTATTACCAATGCAGGAGTGTGCATTACTCCATATTCCATAATTTTCATAATGTCTTCCTCTTTCTCAATATTGGCATTAATTCCCAGTTCTGTAACTGCGTCTCTTGTTGCTTTCTCTAATGCTTTGCACTTGGGACAACCTGTTCCTAAAACTTTAATTTCCATTTTATTTTCATTTTTAATTTGATTTATTTTTCATTTCGTAAAACAACGAACAAAGGTCGTAAAATTTTTTACAATCCCAAGAATTTTTTAAAAAGAATTTGAGCCTCTTTCCAATTTTCTTTATTCAGACAATATTTAATCCTGGGAGATTCAAGTTCGCCTTGAATCAATCCGGCATCTCTCAGTTCTTTTAAGTGTTGCGAAAGGGTCGATTTTGCAATCGGTAAATCATCACTCAAATCACCACTATAGCAACAACTTTGATTGGAAAGTAATTCCAGAACATACATCCGTATAGGGTGTCCCATTGCTTTGGCGTACCGAGCAGCTCTTTGCTGCTTATCTGTTGTAGCTGATTTAATACTCATATTGTTTGTGAATTTATTGTTCGTGAATTTGCGAACAAAGGTAATTAGATTTTTTTAATTATAAAAAATTTGTCTGATAATTTTTGTAGTGCAAGATCGCAAATTTGCCTGAACGTGATTATAAAATGTAAAAGTAGTTTTTGTATCTTTGTTTTATACTATCGTATACAAACGCAAGGAATCATGAAGTTTATTGGTAATATTATTTGGGTCGTTTTTGGTGGATTAATTATATCTATTGAATACTTGTTGGCAAGTATTCCTTTTTTTATATCAATTATTGGGATTCCTTTTGGGATTCAGAGTTTAAAACTGGCATCTGTTTCACTATGCCCTTTTGGTAAAAAAATAGAAAAAATAGAGACAAGTACAGGATGCTTATCTACTTTCATGAATATCTTGTGGTTTTTTATTGGAGGTGTTTGGATATGTCTAACACATTTTGGTTTTGGATTACTCTTTTATATTACAATAATTGGTATTCCATTCGGGAGTCAACATATGAAGCTTGCAAGATTAGCATTAACACCATTTGGGAGAACGGTTGTGGGAAGATAGGATATACAATTGAAAAACGAAAAGTGAAAATTACACATCACTGTTTACTGTTCACTGTTTACTGATCACTGATCACTCCCATCACGTTAAAACAAAAGACTCTCCGAATATTCCGGAGAGTCTTTTCTATCTGTACATATAGCTAAATGCTAATTGTTACGCTTTCCCTGCACTACCCAAAACATTTTCAGTTTTGTGCATATACAATTTTTTCAACTCTTCACGAGCAGGTCCCAAGTATTTTCTTGGATCAAACTCTTCCGGGTGTTTGGCAAGTACTTCGCGTACAGCAGCTGTCATTGCCAAACGACCATCAGAGTCAATATTTACTTTACAAACAGCAGAAGTAGCTGCTTTGCGCAGTTGATCTTCGGGAATTCCGATTGAATCTTTTAGTTTGCCACCATATTTATTAATGGTTTCTACATATTTTGGTGGAACAGAAGATGAACCATGAAGAACAATTGGGAAACCGGGAATACGACGTTCAATTTCCTCAAGAATATCAAAGCGTAAGGGTGGTGGAACTAAAACACCGTCTTCGTTGCGTTCACATTGTTCGGGTGTAAACTTGAAGGCTCCGTGAGAAGTACCAATTGAAATAGCAAGAGAATCTACTCCTGTGCGAGTTACAAAATCTATCACTTGGTCAGGTTCTGTATAAGTGTGATGTTCAGCAACAACGTCGTCTTCAATACCTGCTAAA
The DNA here is from genome assembly GCA_028696875.1 of Dysgonamonadaceae bacterium. Taxonomy (GTDB): domain Bacteria; phylum Bacteroidota; class Bacteroidia; order Bacteroidales; family Dysgonomonadaceae; genus UBA2632. The sequence continues at coordinate 6,559 of JAQVGF010000059.1, read as the reverse complement.
ATACCCAGTTCACCCTCAACCGTTACATCGTGCTTATGTGCATATTCAACAACTCGTTTGGTTAAAGCAATGTTTTCTTCATAAGGGAGATGTGATCCGTCAATCATTACCGATGAAAAACCGGAATCAACACAATCTTTACACAACTCAAAGCTGTCGCCATGATCCAAGTGAAGAACGATTGGAATTTCATATCCCAATTCTTTTGCATATTGTACTGCTCCTTGCGCCATGTAGCGCAACAGTGTTTGGTTTGCGTATTTACGCGCACCACTTGAAACTTGCAAAATAACAGGAGATTTTGTTTCTACGCAAGCCGAAATAATTGCTTGCATTTGTTCCATATTATTAAAGTTGAAAGCAGGAATAGCATATTTGCCTTTCATTGCTTTTGCAAATAACTCTTTTGAGTTTACAAGTCCTAACTCTTTGTAATTTACCATATTTGTAATGTTTAAAAATTTATTTCTTGATTCAACTTACAAATGTACTATTTATTTTTTTAACACAAAAAATATTCGGGACAAGAGTCTTTAAAAAGTGAGTTCAAGATGTGAATAATAACAAACACATCGCTGTTATTTACAAATTGGATATTTTTTTGCAAAGAATAAATAGTGAAGGAATAATTTATTTATAGATCGATTATTGAAGATAGGACAGAATGGTTTTAACATCGCTTAATTAACTAATAAAATGTGTCGTGAATTGATTTTTTGTTTTATATTTGTGTTTCTAATAAATGCTTTGAGAATAATTGAATCAAGTCTGAAAATATTCAATTGCTGATTATTAGTTTTTTTCTACTCTTGCCCCCAAAGGGAAAGCCTAATAATCAGCACTCAACCAAAATCACCTCGAGGGGAGATTTAGTGGTAAAACACAGAGAAATTGACTTTTTAGACAGGATACATAGTTACAATAAAACAATCCTTTACTTATGGTTAAATCTTCGTTAAAGGAAATATAAAGCGTTATTTTACAATAGAGTGGTCGATTTTTAGTAGTTATATAAAATTAAACATTTCATAAAATCTAACTTCTTATGGATCAAAATAAAGAAAATCAGAATAATCAGATAGAAATAGAGTTGACAGAAGAAATCGCACAAGGAACATATTCTAATTTAGCTATCATTTCACATTCTACTTCCGAGTTTGTAATAGATTTCATTCGAGTAGTACCCGGAATTCCAAAGGCAAAAGTTAAATCTCGGATCATCCTTACCCCCGAACATGCCAAACGTCTTTTGTCTGCCCTAAAAGAAAATATAGATAAGTTTGAGAAAATGAATGGCCCGATATCGGTTAGCAACGAAATTCCCGGTTTTTTACCTCCAATTGGTGGAGTGGGGCAGGCGTAGTTGGTTCTTGGGGGGGGGTAATTGAGAATTGAAAAATAAAAATTGACAACAGACAATGGATAATGATGAATAGTTAGTTATTACTGATTAGTGATTACTTTTCGCTGACTGCTGACTGCTGACTGCTGATTGCTGATTGCTGACTGCTGATTGCTGACTGCTGATTGCTGACTGCTGACTGCTGACTGCTGACTGCTCATTCTAACATAGACAAATCAATACAAACAGACAACCTTTATGACTAAAACAGAATCAAAATCAAAATTTAATTTTTTCAAAATGTTTTGGGAAGGTTTTACAAATATGACAACCTTAGGGAAAACTTTGTGGATCATTGTAATCATAAAACTTATTTTTATGTTTTTCATTCTGAAACCACTGTTTTCACCCAATTATTTAAACAAGAACTTTAAAAATGATCAGGATAAAGCAAATCATGTTCGTAAAGAATTAATAGATAAGCCTTAATCCAAATAATAAAAATAATTAAACTAATAATAAGCAAAAATATATGGATTTTTTTAATGCATCATCAGTAGTAGATTGGTCCCGTTTGCAGTTTGCAATGACTGCGGGATATCATTGGCTTTTTGTGCCGTTGACATTAGGTCTTGCCGTAATAATGTCTGTAATGGAGACAATGTATGTGCGCACGGGTAAAGAAGAATGGAAGCATGCCGCAAAATTTTGGATGAAACTTTTTGGAATTAATTTTGCAGTTGGCGTTGCCACCGGATTAATTTTAGAATTCCAATTTGGAACTAACTGGTCCAACTATAGTTGGTTTGTAGGAGACATTTTTGGTGCTCCGCTTGCGATTGAAGCTATAATAGCTTTCTTTTTAGAAGCAACTTTTATTTCCATCATGTTTTTTGGATGGAACAAAGTAAGCAAAAAAGCGCACTTAACTGCTACATGGCTTGTAACCTTGGGAGCCACTCTATCTGCTCTTTGGATTTTAATTGCAAATGCATGGATGCAATATCCCATTGGAATGGAATTTAATCCCGAAACCGTTCGTAATGAAATGGTTGATTTCTGGGCTATTGCTCTTTCGCCGGTTGCCATTAATAAGTTTTTCCATGCTGTAGTTTCCGGCTGGGGCACAGGGGCGGCATTTGTTGTAGCCATTAGTGCTTGGTTTTTAATAAAAAAACGTCACAACGATTTTGCTTTGAAAAGTATACAGATAGGAGCCATATTCGGTTTTATCTCTTTTGTGCTTTTAGCCATTACAGGTGATGGTTCAGGTTACGAAGTAGCGCAGAAACAACCTATGAAATTGGCAGCTATGGAAGGGCTTTACGAAGGCAAAGAAGGTGCCGGCTTGGTAGCATTGGGTGTGTTACATCCATCCAAATCGGACAAATCAAACTACGATGACGAAAATGATGCTTTCCTTTTTAAAATTGAGTTACCCAAGTTATTGTCTTTAATGGGATATCGTAATTTTAATGCTTTTGTACCCGGAATAAAAGATATCATTGAAGGAGGTTATACTTTACCGGATGGTACAATGGCATTGTCGTTTGAAGAGAAAAAGATGCGTGGTGAAAAAGCAATCAAAGCATTGGCAAATTATCAGGTTGCAAAAGAAGAAGGTCGCAATGATGAAGCGGCAGGTTTTGAAGCAGAACTACAAGAAAATTTCGCTTATTTTGGGTATGGATACCTTGCTTCTCCCGAACGAACAATACCAAATGTACCGCTAATTTTTTATTCTTTTAGAATAATGGTTATGATTGGCTTTTACTACATTTTGTTGTTTGCAATGGTGTGGTATTTCTATTATAAAAAAACGCTTACTGCCAATAGATGGATTTTATATGTCTCGCTTTGGAGTTTGCCTTTAGCGTATCTGGCCGGGCAAGTCGGTTGGATTGTTGCAGAAGTAGGCCGACAACCTTGGGCAATACAAGATATACTTCCTGTTAAGGTTGCAGTTTCGAGTTTAGAAGTCGGATCGGTAATAACTTCTTTTATCTTATTTGCAGTACTATTTAGTGCCTTATTGATAGCAGATATAAGTATTATGCTTAAGCAAATTAAAAAAGGACCTGAAGATACAGATACAGATTCTGTTTATTAATCGATTATTTATTAAAATAAAAAATATATAATTATGTTTACATATTCATTTTTACAACATTATTGGTGGTTTTTAATATCGTTAATAGCGGGTATTTTTGCATTTCTGCTTTTTGTGCAGGGTGGACAATCCATGATATTCTCCCTTTCGAAAACAGAAGATGAAAAAAAACTGGTTGTAAATTCACTTGGCAGTAAGTGGCATTATACTTTCACAACGCTGGTAACATTTGGGGGAGCATTTTTCGCATCTTTCCCATTGTTTTATTCTACAAGTTTTGGTGGCGCTTATTGGCTTTGGATGGCGATCTTATTTTTCTTTATAATTCAAGCTATTTCATATGAGTTTCAATCCCAACCGGGCAATATTTTTGGTGCAATAAGCTATCGAACTTTATTATTCTTGAATGGAGTAATGGGTACTTTCCTTATAGGTATAGCCTTAGCCACTTTTTTTACAGGCTCAGAGTTTACCATGAGCAAAGGAAACATTGCAGGATTAGGAACAGTAGGATCTATTATAAGTCAATGGCAAAACCCTTGGCATGGATTAGAAGCATTAGTTAATTTACGCAACATAAGTTTAGGACTTGCCGTTCTGTTTTTGGCACGTACTCAGGCATGCCTTTACTTTATTAATAGATTAGACCATCCTGTTTTACAAAAAAGAACGCATAAATATCTGACATATAATGCTGTTCCATTTGTACTTTTCTTTCTAATCTTTGTTATTTGGACGTTTGCTTCAGACGGCTTTGCCGTGAATCCGGAAACAAATGAGATATATATGGAGAAAATGAAATACTTAAATAATTTTTTGGAAATGCCTTATCTGTTTGTAATATTTCTAATTGGTGTTTCGGGTGTTTTATTCGGGATAATTGCATCTGCTTTAAAGCCTAATTTCAGGAAAGGGATTTGGTTTTCCGGTTTTGGAACTGTTTTAACCGTAACAATGTTGATTTTTATTACGGGAGTAAACAATACTGCTTTCTATCCTTCTGTAACTGATTTGCAAAGCTCACTTACTCTCCAAAACGCTTCATCAAGTAAATTCACTTTAAATGCAATGTCTGTTGTATCACTGTTTATACCAATAGTTTTAGGATATATTATTTATGCCTGGCGCGCATTAGAAAAAAAACATGCAAAATTAGAAGATTTTACCGGAGAAAAACATGCATATTGATTTTCTGTTTTCTTACAGACACTAATCAGAATACCTAACAAGTTTTCAAAACTTGTTAGGTATTTAATTAGATACCCACATCAAACTATCTAATCACAAGTAGAGGTTGCGACCTGTACGTTGTAATCCCTAAGTAATTGAGGATATGCTAATAAATGTATACTCTTTTATTTTTTTATAATACAATTTACATAATATGAAAACAATTCAGTACATTTACTGTAAATCTAAGTGAGAAGATAAATTTATGTTCAAATAAAAATTTACTTCTGTGCATCTTTATAAAAATATATGATTTAATCTTTTTATAAGTAGTGTCTGCCAGAAAACTCCTTGTTTTTGAGTCTTTGATAAGAAAAAGGCAAAGACAAAGCCTGTCCCGCTTTAGCGGGAGCTTTCGTCTCGCCTTGGCGAGATGATTGTTTCAAAAACGAGAGTAACGTGCTACATTGAGCGTCGTCGAAATGCAGTATTTACCGTTTTCTTGCAAAGACTAAGTAACATTGATAAAGATACATAGATAGTCTAAGTTGGAGGTAATGAGAAAGAATAAAGTTTTATTAGTTTCAGATTTTGTAGGTGTGGGAAAGGTTGCTTTATCTACTATGATTCCAATCTTAAATACTATGGAAGCTAATGTTTCCTATCTGCCTACTGCCGTAGTTTCTAATAATTTTGATTATGGAGAGGCAGTTGTAGAAGAGCTTACAGATTTTATGAAGAATAGTAAAGATTTGTGGAAAAAATTAGATTTTCAATTTGATATTATTTACACCGGTATAATTATGAATACGGACCAAGTAGATACTATTAAAGAGATTATCCAATATCACCATAAAAAGCCTTTAATTATTTCTGACCCTATAATGGGAGATGATGGTGAATTATATCCGGGTTTATCAAAGGAATTAATTGAGGCTTCAAGGCTAATGGCATTAGAAGCGGATATAATAATACCTAATCTTACAGAGTTTTGTTTAATAGTTGGTAGAGATTATCTTGGTCCTGATAAATTAGAACATTCTAAAATAGTAGCTTGGTTAAATAAAGCCAGAGGTAGGGGAGTAAAATCTGCAATTATTACATCTGTACATATAAGAGATGAATACTATGTATATGGATATTCTGAAAAAGAAGATATTTTCAGAGTAAAAGTTGACTACGTACCGGTTCATGTAGGAGGAGCAGGAGATGTTTTTTCATCTTTAATAATAGGAAGATATGTAAAAGAACCTAATCTCAAAAAATCAATAGAATACACTACAAAAGTTTTGACTGCTATTATAAGAAAAGAATATCAAGAAGGTGTAAAAGGCAAGGTGAATGAGATAAAAATACAAAATCACCTTCAAGAGATATATAAATCATTATAAAAATTAGAGGAGATTTTTCAAGTCGTTAATGAATAAAACAGCTTCATTTCAAACAGTCAACTTATCTCATTACAAACCTTTAGTCTTTCAAATCTATACCGCAGTTTTTTAAACACTTCCTTTAAAAGTTCAATGAACTTTTACCCTGTTTATAACGTTAAAATCGGTACGGAGACAATATTCTCCGAATGTGTCAAATTGTTTATCAAAATAAGCAATTGGGACGTGCTTTTTTCACACCGCTCCATAATATTTTCAATATAACATACAAACTCTTGTTATAATAATCAGAATAGTTTAAAGCAAACACTTTCCTTTTGTATGAAAAATAAACCCAAAGAATATTACGACCGAAATGCTGCGTTATACGATAAGTTGTTAGCACCCGTGGATGGAACTTTAACTAAGTGGCGAAAGGAATTGCTGAAAGATGTATCCGGTAAAACCCTTGAAATTGGAATTGGAACAGGAAAAAATATCCAACATTATCCAGCAGGTGTAACACTCACAGGTATCGACTCCAGTGAAAGAATGCTGAAATATGCA
>JAQVGF010000254.1 GCA_028696875.1 Dysgonamonadaceae bacterium | reverse complement strand
CTCTTATTTGGAACTATCTCATCATCCGAAAGTATTTTCTCAGCCATGGTGCTTCCTAATGTCATTGCTTGTTTATAGATATCTTCTCCCATAGATTGCTTCATATCCACTGCATTGAAAACATTTTCGAACTGCATTTTATCAGCAAATTCGCCTAACAATCTCAAGGCAGTTCCTGCCCAGGAGTGTCCACCAAAATAGCCGAAGTATCTGTTCTTCAAGTTTTTATTTTCCAATGTGTTCAAGAGACTCTGAACCGCAGGATACAGCTTACTATCGTACGTGGGAGAGCCAATAATAAGTGCTTTGTATTTAAACACATCTTGCAGCACATACGAAATATGACTTTTAGCCATGTTGTGCATCACAATATTTTTTACACCTTTTGCTGCTGCTTCTGCAGCGATTGCTTCAGCTAATTGTTCGGTGTTGCCGTACATACTGCCATAGGCAATTACAAGCCCTTTTTCAGTCTCATATTTGCTCAATTTATCATAAAGCGAAATAACACGTTCTATGTTTTCGGGTTCAGTCCATACAGGTCCGTGTGTTGGGCAAATAGTTTCTATTTCTAAATCTGCCATTTTCTTCAATGCCTTTTGCACCGGTCCTCCATACTTTCCAACAATATTGGAATAGTAGCGCACCATTTCGTCCCAGTAAAAATCGGGATTCAATTGGGAATCAATAACTCCGCCGTCCAATGTGCCAAACGTACCAAAAGCATCTCCTGCAAAAATAGTTTTAGTTTCTTTCACGTAAGTCATCATGGTTTCGGGCCAATGTACCATAGGAGTTAGGAAGAACTGTAACGTATTATTTCCTAAGCTAAGTTCCTCTTTATCTTTTATTATTACAATGTTTTCGGTAATGTTGTAGAAACCTTCAAGCATATCTGCTGTTCGAGCATTTCCAACCAATTGAATGTTAGGATATTTATTCAGTAAAAAAGTGAGAGCTCCGGAATGATCTGGCTCCATGTGGTTAATTATCAAATAATCAACTGGTCTGTCGCCTAAAACTACACTTAATTTGTTTAGAAAAACATCAGTGAAACCAATATCTACTGTGTCAATTAAGGCTGTTTTCTCATCTCGTATTACGTACGAATTATAAGATACGCCTTTTGGAAGCGGCCAAAGATTTTCGAACAAATGTTTTGACCTATCATTTACACCTACGTAAAAAAGATCTTTGTTTATCTCAACTGGATTATACATAATTTTAAAAAAGTTCTTGGAATATCTTTCCAGATATTTTAGTTATACTATATTTTATTTGTTTCTGAAAAGCATGTCGGAAAATAGACGAATATGTAGTTACTTTTTTATTATAAAGTTAGATGTTTTCTTTTCGTTTTTCACCACCACTTTTTCTTCTTCTTTTGGTTTTCTCATTGCATTCCAAATCAGCCATATTCCCCATAAAATAAAAGGAATGCTTAACCATTGCCCCAGAATTAATCCTGTATTTTCACGCATCAAAAGTTCAGAGTCAACTTGTACTTTTTTTATGTATTCAATAAAAAATCGAGAGAGAAAAATCATAATCATAGCTATACCTAATATTAAGCCTTGTTTTTTCTTGGCATCTGTTTTCCAAAAAAGATACATCGTAACAAAGAATACAATAAAATAAATGATAGCTTCGTATATTTGTGTTGGATGAGATGGTTCCGAAAAAATTGGTGGTGCACCTGCTTTCCAGGCATTTATGTTTTCAATAAAACGGAATCCCCATGGTTGATCTGTTACACCACCATATATCTCATGATTCATCAAATTTCCCAATCGAATAAGAGCTGCGGTAAATCCCGTAGGAACAATTACCCGATCAAATGTCCACAACATGCTTTTTTTGGTTACTTTTTTTGAATAGAGCCAAACAGCAATAATAATTCCAATTACTCCTCCATGACTGGCTAATCCGCCTTCCCAAATTTTGAGAATCTCTATTGGATTAGCTAAATAATAAGCAGGTTCATAAAAAAGACAGTGTCCTAATCGAGCACCCAAAATTATGCCCAACATCATGTAAACAAATAGTGAATCGAACCATTTTTGGGGTAATTTTTCTTTATCAAAAATTCGTTGAACGATATAAACAGCCACAATGAGTCCAATTACCCACAGCAAACCATACCATCTTATTTCGCGACCAAATAGAGAGAATAATTCAGGATTTACATCCCACGTAATGTACATTAACATAAAGTCTGTTTTTAATATTATAAAACAAAGATACTTAAAATTTTCAGGAATTAAACCAACTTTTCAATCCATTCCTCTTTCTTACCCGGCAAGAAGTTAATAACTGGAATTTCGATAAGCGTATATGCTCCCGGGTGTAGTTTAAATGATGCACGAGCCGCATTAATCAACATTTGAGCGGTTAGCGCCGGATTGTTTACTTTCATATCAAAAGAGAACAATTGATTTTGTGTGTTCCCTGAAGCGCCTTTTCGGTTCATTTCAACACCATGTCCCATATCTTTTAGTTCATTAATGTCGTTCACCTGAAAAACATGTGTTTCGTCTTTAGCAAAATAATCATCTGTTTTTATGGCATGCGCTATCTCATCTAATTTGTATCCCTCTTTAATTTCCACATAAACCATTCGTCTGTGTATTCCGGTTCCTGTGGGAATTGTCATCGAAAGAGCATTTTCAACACC
>JAQVGF010000058.1:4429-11458 GCA_028696875.1 Dysgonamonadaceae bacterium | reverse complement strand
TCCTCTTTTTTCTAATGCCTCTGCATAGGTAGCCATATCTTGAAGGAGAATATTCCGGTTGATATTTGCAAAAATAAAGTCAAACTTATTATTCCCAATAACAGTAGCATCGCCCAATTTCACTTCTACATTTGCTATATTATTTAATACAATGTTTTCTTTCGCATTTTCATACGCCCATTCATCAATGTCGATTGCAACAATGGGCGTTGCGCCCATTTTGGAGGCCAAAATTGCGAGTACAGCCGTTCCACAGCCCATATCCAACAGGGATTTGTTTTTCAAATCCATTTGTAAAATCTCCTGAAGCATCAACGAAGTGGTCTGATGATGACCGGTGCCAAATGCCATTTTGGGATCTATTATTATCTCATAAGTAAACTGTTTTCCTACTTCATGAAATGAACTTCTTACCAAACATTTATCCGAAATAATTAGCGGAGGAAAATAGTTCCTTTCCCACTCTTTGTTCCAATCTTTATCTTCAAGAACATTAAACTCATAATCAGCTTCTGCGTCTATGAGTAAATGTTGCAACAAATCTTCTAATTTTTTTTCAGAAAAATTTAATATGGAAATGTACGCATCAAGTCCTTGGTCAGTTGTAATAAAACTATCGTAACCAATTTCTCCCAATTGATAAGAGAGAATATCAGTTACGGTTTCGTTGCAAGGATTAAGCGTAAGTGAAAGTTGTATATGTTTCATAGTTGAAATGTTTCTGCAAAATTAAAATATATAGTTGTACTATTTGCAAAATTCCATTTATTTAGTTGTGGTTTTAGTTTAGAAGTGTTACAATCGATACTTTTTATCTTACTAAAGTGGAATATTAGGATATAAATGGTTACTTTTATTTTTTAAACATACACTCTCATGAATAAATATTTCTTATCCCTATTAATCTTATTATTTATTACCGGCAAGAATATTTCTGCACAGGAAAAAAATACACACCTCGGAAACGTACAAGAACTAATAGAAGAAGGAGTTGAGCATCACGATGCACGTGAATATAAACAAGCAATAGAAAACTACGAAAAAGCATTAAAAATTGATCCAAAATCAATGATTGCAACTTACGAAATGGCGCTTTCATATTTAGCGCTGAGAGATTACAGAAATGCCTTGAAATATAGCACAAAAGTGATTGAATCGAAAGACAAAGACTTGCTGATAGGCGCATATGGAGTAAAAAGTGAATCGTTGGCAGAGACCGGAAAAGTAGATGAAGCAATAAATCTTTTGGAAAATGCGCTGATAAGAAATGGAAACGATTATTATTTACATTTTAATTTAGCACTCAACTATTTTAATAAAGGTGATTTAGATAAAACAATACTCCATGTGGATAATGCTTTAAACTTAAATAAATCTCAAAGCGGTGCATATTTGTTGTCAGCTTATGCGCTCCACGATAAACAAATCTGGGTACAAAGCATTTTGTCTTTCCAGATTTTCCTTTTGATGGAACCCGACAGCCATCGATCGAAAAATGCTTTTGAAGAGATGTTGCAAATAATGCAAGTGAAAGAATCTACAGAAAAACCGGTTGAGCGTTCTTTTATTCAAAGACAGTTACAAAGCCACACAAATCGGAATGATTCGAATGCATTGGAGAAAAAAGCGCCTTCATTAACAACAGTTCAGGGTGTTGACAGAGAGCTTGTGTATCGTGCCATAGAAAATACCAAAGACTCAGTGAACACTCTTTTTAGTGATTCATTAAAGATTGATTCGCATGAAAGAGACTCTTTGGAAACAAACGAGTACATCATGTTTAAAGAAGTTACACGAACAATATTCAACGTTCTCAAAGACGAAAACGACGTCACTAAGACCGGATTTATATGGAGCTTCCATGTACCCATTATCTCTAAGATATTAGACTCTCCTTATTTTGATACCTATTGTCGTTATATAAGTGTGGCATATTTCCCGGAATCTCTTAAATGGTGGGAAAACAATCAGGAAACAGCCGCAAAATTTGTGAGATGGTTCGAAAAAGGCGATGAAAGTGAGTAAAAAAGATTAAAAAACAGTATCTTTGCACTGAATCGCGAAGTATGGAAACAAAATACAACGAAGAAGAAATATTAAAGCAATTGCACAACCCCGAGACTCAACGTGAAGGTTTTGCTCATGTGGTTGAAGAATATAGTCAACGATTATATTGGCAAATACGCAAAATGGTATATTCACACGAAGATGCAAACGATATTCTTCAAGATGTGTTTATCAAAGCTTGGTTGAATATTGGGAACTTTAGAGGTGATGCTAAGCTCTCTACTTGGCTATATAAAATTGCAATTAACGAAAGTATTACTTTTATAAATCGGTCCAAAGCAAAAAGGAATCTATCTATTGATGATGAGGATTCATTTTTAATTAATCAATTAGAAGGAGACGAATATTTTGATGGAGACGAAGCGCAAGTTTTGCTTCAAAAAGCTGTAGTAAGTTTACCCGAGAAGCAACGCCTTGTATTTCAAATGAAATACTTTGATGAAATGAAATACGATGATATCTCCGAAATACTGGGTACATCGGTAGGAGCACTCAAGGCATCATATCACCATGCGGTTAAGAAAGTGGAGAATTTTTTAAAACAATCTAATTAAACCTTTCATTTTTGAGGGAGTCATATTTTAAACGAAAACCTATCCTCAACAAACAAAACAAAACAAGGAACAACCCATTATAGAAGTATGGAAACAAAAAAAATAAGATTAGAAAATATTGATAAAAAAGTTCCTTTTAAGGTACCGGAGAATTACTTTTCTCAATTCAATGAATCCTTAATGGCCAACCTCCCCGTAAAAGAGACTCCGAAAGTAAGAAAAATAACAATATGGGAAAAATCAAAACCTTGGGTATATATGGCGGCCATGTTTCTGGGACTCTTTTTTACAATTCAACTTCTTGTAAAAAATTCGAACACACCCCAAACTGCAAGCAACACTTTCCAAACGGAACAAGACTATTGGGGTGATGTGAAAATTTCAGAAGATGATTTTTTTGATTATGTGGAAACTCAATTTGTAGATGAAAACTATTACGACTTAGTCTATAATCAAGTTTACTTGAACAGTTTATAATTTTTTTTCTTATGAAAAAAGCACTCACTTTTTTAATATTATCACTATTTATAAACGTATTATTTATTAATGCGCAAGATCCTGATAAATCTTTTATGAATTTACAGGAATTTGAAAAAAACAAACAGGAATTTATAATAAAAGAAGCAGGGCTTACAAAAGAAGAATGTGAGGCTTTCTTTCCGCTCAATACTGAACTTCAAAAAAAGAAATTAGAACTACATCGAAAACATCAGGAAGATATGAAGCGATTGAAAGAATCAGGCAACATATCGGAGGACGAATACAAAAAACTTATAGATAACAATATCGACTTGAAAATGAAGGAAGCCGAATTAGATAAAATCTATTCAGACAAATTCGACAAGTTGCTGTCGCCTCAAAAACTATTCAAAGCTCAGCAAGCTGAGCGTACCTTTATGCAAGAAGAACTACGTAAATACAGAGAATCGAAAAAGGACGGAAGAATAAGAACCGGTAGGCAATACAAATAGAACCTTTCGCATATATATATATCCATTAAAATACCAACCCAATCGTCTATTATCAGTTTGAATTATTCTCGAATAATTAAACAAAACAGATACATCCAATGTTTTAATAATAGATAAAAATTGTATTTATGTAATTAATGGTTGTTTAAACAACTTTATTTATCTATCTTTGTCAACGCCAAAAAACAAGGAACTCTCACCTGAACAAATAAAACAGGTGATTTTTTTTATTTTAATAAATAAAAAACTATATCATTATACAGTAAAATATTAGTCAACACATCTATGGAAAAATTAAACGGTTATATTTCCCAAATTATTGGTCCGGTTGTGGATGTTTATTTCGATTTAAATGGAAATGATAATACAGCTCTACCTGCAATTAATGATGCGCTTTCGATACAAAGATCTGATGGAAAGGTGCTCATTGTGGAAGTGCAACAGCACATTGGCGAAAATGTAGTAAGAACTGTTGCCATGGACTCTACAGATGGTTTGAGACGAAAAATGCCTGTTGTGGCAACAGGGAGCCCCATTAATATGCCCGTGGGGGCACAACTGCGCGGCAGATTGCTAAACGTAATTGGTGAACCCATTGATGGGTTGAAAAAATTAGATATGGAAGGTTCAAGTTCCATCCATCGCGAACCTCCTAAGTTTGACGAACTTTCTACCTCTACCGAAGTATTGTTTACCGGCATAAAAGTGATCGATTTGATTGAACCTTATTCCAGAGGTGGAAAAATTGGACTTTTTGGTGGTGCCGGAGTTGGTAAAACCGTACTGATTCAGGAATTGATTAACAACATTGCCAAAGGGCAAGGAGGATTCTCTGTGTTTGCCGGTGTGGGTGAAAGAACCCGCGAAGGAAACGATTTGTTGCGTGAAATGATTGAATCAGGCATTATAGATTACGGTGATGCATTTAGAAAGAGCATGGAAAAAGGGAATTGGGACCTATCAAAAGTAGATTACGAAGCCGTGAAAAAATCACGTGCAACTCTTGTATTCGGTCAAATGAATGAACCGCCTGGAGCTCGCTCCTCGGTAGCGCTTTCGGGACTTACGGTTGCCGAATCGTTCCGCGATTTGGGCAACGAAGGAAAGACAGATATCCTATTTTTTATTGACAACATTTTCCGATTTACTCAAGCCGGCTCTGAAGTATCTGCACTTTTAGGCAGAATGCCTTCAGCTGTAGGTTATCAACCTACACTTGCTACAGAGATGGGCGCAATGCAGGAACGAATTACTTCCACAAAGAAAGGGTCCATTACATCGGTTCAGGCAGTTTATGTTCCTGCCGATGATTTAACAGATCCCGCTCCTGCTACAACTTTCTCACATTTAGATGCAACCACAGTTTTGAGTCGTAAGATATCGGGATTGGGTATTTTCCCTGCTGTTGATCCACTCGAATCAAGTTCCAGTATTCTAACTCCAGAAGTTGTGGGACAAACGCATTATGATACTGCTCAGCAAGTAGTGCAAATATTGCAACGACATAAAGAATTACAAGATATTATTTCCATTTTAGGAATTGAAGAACTTTCGGAGGAAGACCGCATAACAGTGAATCGTGCACGTAAAATACAGCGTTTTCTTTCTCAACCATTTCATGTGGCAGAACAATTTACCGGTTTACCGGGAGTTATGGTCCCCATTGAAGAAACCATTCGAGGTTTTAAGATGATATTGGAAGGAGAATTAGATCATTATCCCGAAATGGCTTTCCTGAACGTAGGAACCATAGACGATGCAATTGCCAAAGGCAAAAAACTAATGGACGAAGCAAACGAATAAATCCACAATTAATTGAATAATATCAGATTAGAAATTTACACCCCCAATGGGGTGCTTTTCAACGGAGAAGTAACATCGGTCACTTTACCTGGAACAGAAGGTCCTTTCACTGTTTTAAATAACCATGCTCCTATTATTTCCTCTTTAACAAAAGGAGGATTAAAATATGTGATTAATGATGATGTTTTTAAAATTGATGTTAGTAGTGGTTTTGCTGAAGTAAAAAACAATATTGTTACAGTCTTTTTAGAAACAATTATAAAATGAGTAAACTAAGGCGAAAATTTATTTTGTTGCTGACTCTGTTTGTGGTAGTGGTTGCATTTGGAACTTGGCTTGTGTTAATCCATTACTTTCCGGAATTAGCATTCAAAGATTATCCGTTAATTCCACTGTTTTTTTACACGGTTGGTATCATCTCTATATACATATTAACGAATCTAAAAATAGATAGGCCAAACAAACTGCTCAACACTTTTATGCTAATTCGAGGTATAAAGATGTTTTTAGCTGTAATTTTAGCAACATTTTACTGGTTATTAGACCGTGCCGAAATTAGAAGCTTTGCAATTATGCTGGTAGCATTTTATTTATGCTATCTGTTTCTTGAGACTTATATTTATATTAAAATTGAAACATGGAATAAGAAAAATCTGCCTCCATTGAATAAAAAAAAGAACGATGCCAAAAAGATTTAATTTATATCTAATGCTCATTTTGTGCATGTTTCCTATAGTTTCCTCTGCCTATGGTCAGGAAGCTATGGAAACCAACATGCAGAAAGATTATGAACCCAAAGAGTTAGATATTAAAAAACTTATCTTAGATCAGTTGGCAGATAAGTACGAATGGCATATAGTAACCTGGAATGATCGGGCGATTACAATTCCTTTACCCATTATACTGTACAGTAAATCAAGTGGGTGGAATGTTTTCCTTTCGTCTAAATTTAACAATGAAAATTCTCAATACAATCAATTCTTAATTCCCTCGGAAGGAAATAATGTTGGAAAAATTGTAGAAATTGATGCCTCGGGTAACGAGGTGCGCCCGTTAGATATTTCATTAACTAAAAATGCAGCTTCTCTATTGTTGAGCGCTCTGTTGCTTATTACTCTTATAATGAATATTGCCCGTGCCTATAAAAAAGATTCGATGGAAGCAAAAAAAGGGTTTACAGGAGCCATGGAGTTTCTTATTCTCAGCATAACGGATGAAGTAATTAAACCTTCCATCGGTAAAGAATACAGAAAATATGCTCCCTATATATTAACTCTTTTCTTTTTTATTCTTTTGAATAATTTGTTAGGGTTAGTTCCTATTTTTCCCGGTGGAGCAAACGTTACAGGCAACATATCTGTTACATTAGTGCTTGCGCTCTTTACTTTCCTTATAGTCAATTTTACGGGCTCTAAAACATATTACAAAAATCTATTCTGGCCCGATGTGCCGGCTTGGTTAAAAGCACCATTTCCGCTTATGCAAATTATCGAATTGGTAGGAACCATAACCAAACCATTTGCGCTGATGATTCGTCTTTTTGCAAATATCACTGCCGGTCATTCCATAGTTTTAGGTTTAACAAGCGTGGTTTTTGTTACGGTTAGTTTGGGTCCTGCAATAAATGGAAGCAT
>JAQVGF010000058.1:0-4329 GCA_028696875.1 Dysgonamonadaceae bacterium | reverse complement strand
AAAACCAAAAATGAACAACTAATCGAACGTGCTAAGAAAGAGCAAATGCAAATTATTTCTGAAGCAGCCAAAAAAAGAGATTTGATTCTTGAAAATGCTCACGAAAAAGCAATGAAAGAAACAAGTAGAATGATAGAAAATGCACGCAAACAACTTATACAAGAAAAAGAGGAAGCATTAACAGCAATCCGACGAGAAATTGCAGTGGTCTCAGTAGATATTGCAGAAAAAGTTTTAAGAGAAAACTTGAAGAGAAAGGAAGATCAAATGAGTATGATAGAACGTCTCATCGATGAGATTAATATATCGTAAAGGCAGAAATAGATGAACAAAGGATTAATATCGGTACGGTATGCCACTGCTCTGTTGCAATTTGCACAGGACAAAAATGTGGAGGATGAAATTTACGAACAAGCGAAGTTTCTGTCCAGTGTTTTCTTAAAAGTAAGCAGTTTGCATGCTGTTCTCAATAGTCCTATGGTTCCAAAAAGTAGAAAACGAGAAATTATTTTAACTGCTGCCGGAGAGAAAACTTCCGATGTTTTTGAAAAAAATATCGATATGTTGTTGTTAAACAACCGTGAAGATTGTTTACAATCTATTATGCTTGAGTACCAAGAACAATATCGCAAGAGCAAGAATATCCTTCGAGGTAAACTGATAACTGCAGTAGAAATTGACAAACCTACAACTCAAAGTTTGATTGCTTCAATTGAAGGAAAAGTTAAAGGGAACTTAGAGTTGGAAAAGATAATCGATCCAAAAATTTTGGGCGGATTTATTTTGGAAGTTGATTTTTATCGTTGGGATGCAAGTTTGATGGGACAGTTGAACCGTATTAAGAAACAATACATCGAAAGAAACAGACGCATCGTTTAAGGTATTGATTTTTCTGATGAATAGTATGTAACTAAATGTAACAAAAATGCCTAATAATAAAATAAAAGTAAGTGAAGTCTCGGAAATTCTGCGAGCACAATTAGAAGGAATTGACTCCAGCATTCAATTAGATGAAATAGGCACCGTTTTACAAACAAGCGACGGAGTTGCGCGCATTTATGGTTTAAGAAATGCTGAGTCGAACGAATTGCTTGAATTTGAAAACGGTGTGCAAGCCATTGTAATGAATTTGGAGGTTGATAATGTGGGTGCAGTTTTGTTAGGACTAACCAGCGAAATTAAAGAAGGCGATACAGTTAAAAGAACAGGAAGAGTTGCCTCTATTTTTGTTAGCGAGAATATGCTGAGTCGCGTTATCAATCCATTGGGTGAACCGTTGGACGGAAGAGGAAGAATTGGTGGAGAAATGTTCGAAATGCCATTGGAGAGAAAAGCTCCGGGTGTTATCTACAGACAACCGGTGAACGAACCATTGCAAACGGGTATTAAAGCAATTGATTCGATGATCCCGATAGGACGCGGACAGCGTGAATTGATTATTGGTGACCGCCATACAGGTAAAACAACTATTGCTATTGATACCATCATCAATCAACGAGAAAACTTCGAAGCCGGCAAGCCGGTTTATTGCATTTATGTTGCCATTGGACAAAAAGGTTCTACTGTTGCAACCATAGTAAATACATTGAGACAACACGGAGCAATGGATTATACAATTGTTGTTGCGGCCAATGCTTCCGATCCTGCAGCACTGCAATATTATGCTCCCTTTGCAGGTGCAGCTATTGGGGAATACTTCAGAGACACCGGTCGTCATGCATTGGTTATTTACGACGACTTGTCGAAACAAGCAGTTGCTTATCGCGAAGTTTCTCTGATACTTCGTCGTCCTTCAGGACGAGAGGCATATCCGGGCGATATTTTTTATCTGCACTCGCGATTGTTAGAGCGCGCCGCACGAATAATTTCACAGCAGGAAGTGGCAGAAAAAATGAATGACTTACCCATTAGTTTACAAGGAAAAGTAAAAGGAGGAGGATCGCTTACTGCGCTTCCCATTATTGAAACTCAGGCAGGAGACGTTTCGGCGTACATTCCAACAAATGTTATTTCCATAACAGACGGACAAATATTCCTTGATACAAATCTTTTTAATCAAGGAAACAGACCTGCTATTGATGTTGGAATATCCGTTTCGCGTGTGGGAGGAAATGCCCAGATAAAACCGATGAAAAAGATTGCAGGAACACTCAAAATGGATCAAGCACAGTTTAATGAGTTGGCTGCTTTCACTAAATTTGGTGGAGATCTGGATCGCGTAACCGCGCGGGCTATTGATAAAGGTCAAAAAAACGCTGCTCTGCTCACACAGCCTATCCACAAACCCATGAGTGTAGAAAAGCAAGTTGCTCTGCTTTACTGTGGTACTAAAGGTTTGTTATCAAAAATTCCATTGGATAAAGTGAAAGAGTTTGAAAAAGAGTTCTTAAATATCTTAGAAACAATGCACAAGAAAGATGTATTGGATCCAATTAAAGGTGGAGAAATAAACGATGAAATAACAGGTATAATAGAAACCACCGCTAAAGACATCACCCAACGAATTCTACAAACAACCAACTAAAAAATGGCCTCTTTAAGAGAAGTAAAGTCCAAAATACATTCTGTGAAGTCTACACAGCAGATAACTTCTGCTATGCAGATGGTTTCGACCGTAAAGTTGCAACGAGCACAAAGAATTAGTGAACGCTTTTTCCCTTATCAGCAAAAAATAAATGAGTTGTTGATGAATTTTCTATATACAGAAGAGGAAAAAAAAGAAAAAACTCAATCAGTTTTTGAGGAAAAAAGAGAAGTTAAGAAAATAGCGATTGTGGCATTTTCGGCAAACATGAGTCTGTGTGGTAGTTTCAATACAAATGTGATAAAAGAATTCATCAAAACAACAAACCACTATAAACACTTAGGTAAAGAAAATATTCTGATATATGCCGTAGGCAAAAAAATTGCACAAGCAGTAAAAAACTTAGATTTTACACCCAAAGGTGTCTATGAAGATTTAGCAAATAAACCCAATTACGAAGATGCCACTAAAATTGCAGACGAGTTGATGGGTTTGTTTAAAAAAAAGAAAATTGATAAAGTGATTGTTATTTATCATCATTTTAAAACCAAAGGTTCACAAATACTTACACATAAATCCATATTACCTCTCTCCATAGAAAAATATAAAGTTAAAGCCCCACCCTCTCACATCAAATACATTGTGGAGCCAGACAAAGAAACAATTTTGAAAGAGCTCATACCCATTGTTATACGACTAACTCTTTACAACGCATTGCTTGAGTCGCACACCTCTGAACATGCTGCACGTTCAATTGCTATGCAAACAGCTACGGACAATGCCGATGATATGTTAGAGGATTTATCGTTGCTTTACAACAAATCACGACAAGAAAGTATTACTAACGAATTGTTGGATATCATTGGTGCTTCGTTCAAATAGTTTATCTACAAAATATCCAATATAAAAAACTCGGAACGCGACTTGAAATCGCACCCCGAGTTTATTTGTTTTGAATATTTCACTCCATTATTCCATAAGAGAATCCGGGTCGAGATTATCGTGCTCAATATCCAGAAAATATTTATACGTGCCTACTCTCAATTCTGAACAAGCATCGTAATCGCAAACAATGATTCCTCTTCTATGCATTTGCAATGCACTTACAGGCCACATCTGATTAACAGAACCTTCCACTGCATGATAAAGTGCTTTTGATTTGTGGTGTCCGTTCACCAAAATTAATACTTCATCCGCATCTAAAATAGTTCCCACACCAACAGTTAGTGCTGTTTTTGGAACTTTATCCACATCGTCATCAAAGAAGCGCGAATTGGCAATAATTGTTGCGGTTGTCAATGTTTTGATACGTGTGCGCGAGGCCAAAGATGATCCTGGTTCGTTGAATGCAATGTGTCCATCAGTACCAATTCCACCTAAAAATAGATCGATACCACCTACAGCTTTTATTTTATCTTCGTAGGCTTGGCACTCTGCTTCTAAATCGTCTGCAACACCATTTGGAATGTTTACATTCTCTTTTTTGATGTCTACGTGGTTAAAAAAGTTATTCCACATAAAGGTGTGATAGCTTTCCGGATGATCAGAAGCTAAACCAACGTATTCATCCATGTTGAATGTAATTACATTCTCAAACGAAACCTCACCTTTTTTGTGAAGTTCAATAAGTACTTTATACATAGCCAAAGGAGATGAACCTGTGGGTAAACCTAATTTAAATGGCTTGTCAGCTGTAGGATTTGCTTTTTTAATTTTTGAAACTACGTAATTAGCTGCCCATCTGGCTATTTGATCCGCATCGGGTTGGATAATTAATCTCATATATTTATATTTTTAATTGTTTT
>JAQVGF010000253.1 GCA_028696875.1 Dysgonamonadaceae bacterium | reverse complement strand
AATCCATAAATCAGATCAAACTGAGATGAAAGTTGCTGCTTGAAATAGAAATTGGCATTCATGTAGGCATTCAACTTTGAACCAATCATTCCATTGTAAGGATTAGATTCTTTATCGTAAGGTTTCCAACCTCCCGATATTCCGAAATTCCATTCGTAGTTTAAGGATATACGACGAGATATTTGCGCAATAGTGGCACCTTGAAACAGATAAAGAGTAGTTGGATTTCCAAGTTCTTCGCTATTACCAAAAGAATAATTTGCTAAACCAATTCCTTGATACACTCCACGATAAATTTTATTGACATAGGTATTGGGTCGAAAATGAAAAGAATATTTCAAATGAGTAGAATATACTCTCTCAATACGTTTCTGTCTCTTATTTTCACCTTTCAAAAAAGCATTGCTTGGAAAAACATAGCCCGGTCGGGCTTCAACACCCAATTGATGAATGAATGGACGATAATAAAAAGTGGAATCATTATCGGTTTGACTAAATGCAATGAAAGAAGAGAAGATAAAAGCAGACAGGAAAAGTGCAAAGCTCTTTGTGTGCAATTCGTTTTTTCTTGTGCTTTTCATCAGCTCGTTTTTAATTCCTGTTTTAGTTAACTCAGAGGGTTGATCTATAGTTTTTACATTCTATCCGGAACATCAATACCCAATAATGACATTCCTTTTTTTATGGTAAGTGCCACATTTTGAGAAAGCATCAGGCGGAATGCTTTTAGCGACTCATTCTCTTCTCTCAAAATGGAGAAGTCGTGATAAAACTGATTGTACTCTTTTACTAAATCATACACATAATTAGCTATAAGCGATACATTGTACTCTTCCGCCGCTTGTTTGATAACTGTGGAGAAATCAACTAATGTTTGCACCAATCCTTCTTCTTTGTCAGAGAGTTCAACATAGGCGATTGTTGTTGGAATTTCAATGTTTTTTTCTGCTGCTTTTCTCAAAACAGATTGAATGCGTGCATGTGTATATTGAATAAAGGGTCCGGTGTGTCCATTGAAATCGATGGATTCTTCCGGGTTAAAGGTCATATTTTTTTTGGGATCTACTTTTAATATGAAATACTTTAATGCACCCAATCCCACCATACGAACAATATCGTCTGCTTCTTGCGGCGTGCAATTGTCTAACTTGCCCAATTCATTGGATGTTTTGCGGGCAGTATCAATCATCTCTGCTATCAAGTCGTCGGCATCTACAACGGTTCCTTCGCGCGATTTCATTTTGCCTTCGGGCAATTCTACCATTCCGTAGGAGAAATGTACCAATCCTTTCCCAAATTCGTAACCCAACATATCTAATATGGCGGAGAGAACAATGAAATGATGATTTTGCTCATTTCCCACAACGTAGATCATGGTGTCGATGGGGTAATCATCGTAACGAAGTTTGGCTGTGCCAATATCCTGAGTCATATAGACCGATGTGCCATCGGCTCTCAAAAGTAATTTATGGTCTAAGTTTTCAGACTCTAAGTTTGCCCACACCGAGTTATCTTCCTTTTTGTAAAACAATCCCTTTTCCAAACCTTTCAACACCTCTTCTCTTCCCACCAAATAGGTGTCCGATTCGTAATATATTTTATCGAAAGTAACGCCCAGCTCCTTGTAGGTTTCATGGAAACCTTTGTAAACCCAATTGTTCATCATTTTCCAGAGGGTTACCGTTTTGGCATCATTATTTTCCCACTTCAAGAGCATTTCGCGGGCTTCAGCCATAAGTGTAGATTGGGCTTCGGCTTCATCTTTTGAAAGACCGTTGGCTTCCAATTCACTCAGTTCAGCTTTCTGTTTTTGGTCGAATAGCACATAATATTCTCCTATCAGATGATCGCCTTTTTTACCGGACGATTCGGGAGTTTCGTTGTTTCCCCATTTCTGCCAAGCCAGCATCGATTTGCAAATATGGATTCCTCTATCGTTTACGATATTTGTTTTTACAACTCGTTTGCCGTTTGCTTTCAGTATTTCACAAAGCGAATGTCCCAAAAGGTTGTTGCGCACATGTCCCAGATGCAAAGGTTTGTTGGTATTGGGCGAAGAATATTCCACCATATATAATGGAGCATCTTCCGTTGCTTCCGTAAAGCCATAGGTAGGGTCGCTATTTATCTTTTCCAATAAATTTAGCCACAGAGCAGAAGAGAGCGAAAGATTCAGAAATCCCTTGATTACATTGAAAGAGACAATATTAGAAGAATCCCTAATGAGTGCTTCTCCAATTTCTTGGGCTGTTGCTTCAGGACTTTTCTTTGATATCCGCAATAGCGGGAATGTTACAAGTGTATAGTGACCTGTGAATTCCTTTTTTGTTCTTTGCAGTGTAATTTGAGATTCATTTACTTCTGCATTATATAATTGAGCAATTACTTCTATAATCGCTTTTTGTAGTTTTTGTTCTATGTTCATTGTATCAATCTATTGTTGGAGATGCAAAAATATAAAAAAATGGGCAAACTTCACTATGAATAATTGCTAATTGCTAATTACTAATTGCTAATTACGAATTACGAATTACGAATGGGGTGGGTTGATGTGTTGATTTGATGATGTGATGATGTGGGGATATGATGATGTGGTGATGTGATGATGTGGGGATGTGAGGATGTGGTGATGTGGTGATTTGATGATTTGATGATGTGAGGATGTGATGATGTGAGAATGTGTTGATAAGCG
>JAQVGF010000252.1 GCA_028696875.1 Dysgonamonadaceae bacterium | reverse complement strand
ACGCCTCGTAAAAAATCAAAGAATTTATGGCACAAGAAGACGTTTTCAGGAAATTAGTATCGCATTGTAAAGAATATGGTTTTGTATTTCAATCAAGCGAAATATATGATGGTTTAGCTGCAGTGTACGATTATGGGCAAATGGGTGTTGAGCTCAAAAACAATATAAAAAAATATTGGTGGGACAGCATGGTGTTGCTTCACGAAAATATAGTTGGAATTGACTCCTCAATTTTTATGCATCCAACTATTTGGAAAGCTTCCGGACACGTTGATGCTTTTAATGATCCATTGATTGACAACAAAGAGAGCAAGAAAAGATATCGTGCCGATGTGTTAATTGAGGATTATCTGGCTAAATTAGATGATAAGGTAGATAAGGAAGTTGAAAAAGCAGCAAAAAGATTCGGCGATAAATTCGATGAAACAATGTATCGTGAAACCAATCCACGCGTTGTAGAAAACATCTCAAAACGTAACGAAATTCATGAACGCTTTTCCAAAGCGTTAAACGATAACGATTTGGGGGAACTGCGTCAAATAATTGTGGATTGCGAAATTGCTTGCCCCGTTAGTGGCACCCGTAATTGGACTGATGTTCGTCAGTTTAACTTGATGTTTTCCACTGAAATGGGTGCTACATCAGACGGTGCACTCAAAGTATATCTTCGTCCCGAAACGGCTCAAGGAATATTTGTGAACTACCTGAATGTTCAAAAAACCGGACGTATGCGCATTCCGTTTGGTATTGCTCAAATTGGTAAAGCTTTCCGCAACGAAATTGTGGCTCGTCAGTTTATTTTTCGCATGCGCGAATTTGAGCAAATGGAATTGCAATTTTTTGTTAAACCCGGCGAAGAAATAGAATGGTATGAACATTGGAAAGAAGTTCGCATGAAATGGCATCAAGCTCTTGGATTTGGCGCAGAAAATTATCGTTTTCACGATCACGAGAAAATGTCACACTATGCCAATGCTGCTACAGACATCGAGTATCAAATGCCTTTCGGCTTCAAAGAAGTAGAAGGAATTCATTCGCGCACTGATTTCGATTTGAAACAACACGAAAAATTTTCTGGAAAGAAAATGCAATATTTCGATCCGGAATTAAATAAATCATACATTCCTTATGTCGTGGAAACTTCTATTGGTGTCGACCGCATGTTTTTGTCGGTAATTGCCGCTTCTTATTGCGAAGAGACTCTCGAAAAAGGTGAAACGAGAGTGGTTATGAAATTGCCACCTGCATTGGCACCGGTAAAAGCTGCCATCCTACCTCTGGTAAGAAAAGATGGATTGCCCGAAAAAGCACGTGAGGTTATGGACGAATTGAAATTTAACTTTACATGTCAGTATGATGAAAAAGATAGCATTGGCAGGCGCTATCGTCGTCAAGATGCAATTGGCACTCCCTATTGTGTTACCATCGATCATCAGACGCTGGAAGATAACACCGTTACCATTCGCGAACGCGATAGCATGGAGCAAAAGCGAGTGACAATTGACTTGGTAGAGAAGGAAATTTCTGCAAAAACAAATATGCAGTCTCTATTGAAAAAATTAATTTAGGGTTTGTAATGAAATAAGTTGACTGTTTGAAACGAATCTATTTTGTTCGTTAACAACTTGAAAATTCTGCGAATAGCGGGCTATTTAATGAATTTTCAAGGAAGTTAAAGGACAAAAGAGCAAGTTTAAAGCGTCAAGTTATTTCGGCACAATCCCTTAGCTTAGAAGTAACTGCTCAGACTTTTTTCAAAAACTTAGAAAAGTATTAATTTTCTATGCATTATACAATCATTATAACTCAATAATAAACAGAATTCAATAGAATTGAAATATGAAAATAAAATTATTAGTGCTATTTACCCTATCAGCTCTCCTATTTGCTTCGTGTTCCTCCAAAGATGACGAAACCGATAATATATGGAGAGATAACAACGAGGAAGCTTTTGAAAGGATATCCAACACAAGTGGTTACGAAAAAATTGAATCGGAGTCAAAGGCAGGTTCAATTGCTTACCGTGTAATTAAAAGCGGTGAAGGAAAAACACCACTTTATACCGACAGAGTAAAAGTGCTATACACCGGCTGGTACAAAAGAGTTGACTGGAATAAAGAAGATATTTATACTGATGAAAACGGGAACACAATCAGAAATAAATTTATTTTCGACTCTACGGCTGACCGTGGAGATGTTCCGAGTATCTTCCGAGTTTCCGGAGTTGTAGATGGTTTTAGCACAGCTTTGCAACACATGAGAGAGGGCGACAAATGGGAAGTTTGGATTCCGTGGCAACTTGGCTATGGTGAAAGGGGACAAAGTCCAATTCTCGGGTATACAACGTTGGTGTTTGAGATTGAATTAGTGGAGGTGTTGTAGGTAGGTAGCTAAGAGTTAAAAGTTAAAAGTTGAAAGTTGAAAATGGTTGTGCGGGATGCAGAGTGCGAGAGCTAAATCAATTACGAATTATTAATTACGAATGATCGAACAGTTATCGGTACACATTACAAGGTTTTAAACATTGCTACATTGTATCCTAATTCCGATTTCCGAATCTCGATTTTCGAATTACGATTTCTTTCGTAGTCAAAAAACCTTATTTACCGCATTTTCAAACCTTAGTAACATAGGGTGCACTTTAGCAAAACAACCTTATTAGCTTATTTTATTTCGGAATCCGGTGTTTAAGTTTTCTCTCGCAAAGA
>JAQVGF010000251.1 GCA_028696875.1 Dysgonamonadaceae bacterium | reverse complement strand
TTTTAGAATGAGTTGTTGTTTTGTTTATAACTAACTCAAAGATAGCAATTTAAATTCTTTTACCACTACTTTTTTGCTTTTTATTGCTTGATATTTAAACACTTCTAGGTGTGGGAAACTTTAGTAAGGTAATAAGGACGTGGTATAAGTTGATTCAACAGTTACTAAGGTTTAAATATAAATACAAATACGATTTTTTTAATGCAAAAGAAAGAAGAAGTCGTAATTCGTAATTAATAATTCGTAATTTCAGACCTCCTGACCCATCTCTGATTATAAACAACTTACACCATGTAGTATCGCAAAACAAAAAGTCGTAACTTTGGGCTCATAAAACTGATATTATGCAAATGCAACTACCCTTTTTTCCAGCTTCGACAAAGTTAATAAATCCTACGTTAGGATTTTATGAAAATGAAGGATTGGTGTACTACCTTCATAATGGATCACCCATATTTTGTCATAAAATTGAAGATGTTACTGCCTACCGCTATATTTGCGGCAATCTTGTTTTCAATAAACTATGCACCGCAGTAGATTTGGCAAAAGCCCTTGGAGTTAACAGACGTAATATTGAACGTTATGCTGCGGCTATACGAGAGAATGGACCGGGTCATTATCTAGACAAAAAAGACAGACGTGGTCAATGTCATAAAATGTTACCTGAAGTTTTAGTGAAAGCACAAGAACTACTCGATTCAGGAGAATCACAGCTTAAAACAGCTCGAACATTG
Source organism: Dysgonamonadaceae bacterium (assembly GCA_028696875.1). Lineage (GTDB taxonomy): Bacteria > Bacteroidota > Bacteroidia > Bacteroidales > Dysgonomonadaceae > UBA2632. The sequence continues at coordinate 1,986 of JAQVGF010000251.1, read as the reverse complement.
GGCGTAAGTGAAAGCAGTATTAGAAACCACATAAAAAAAGGAAATCTAAAAAAAAAGCCTTAACTCCCGTTGTATCCACTGATAAGTCCACCGGAAGCACTCCCTTAGAACGCAATGACAGGGCATTACAAGTTAGCGATGTATTTGGAGTAGGAGCAGAGTGGATACAACAACGCGCCTTGGCAGCCAATGGACAGCTTGATGGAGCTCCAATTATTTTTCAACCATGTCAAAGCCTTGACAATGTTGGTGTATTGTTTCTTTTACCTTCACTGATAGCCAATGGACTGCTCAGTTACAAAGAGCATTATCACGCTATTCCAAAAGTCTTTTACAGTTTGGATTTTACTGTTTTGTTGCTCTGTTTCATGTTTCTTTCACGGATAAAAAACCCAGAACAACTTAGGCACATTGTCGGTAGCGAATTTGGTAAATTACTGGGCATCGACAGGGTTCCCGAGGCCAAACGCTTACGTATTCGTCTCTCTCAGATATCCCGGCAAAAGAAAGCCGGAGAATGGATGAGTGATCTGTTTCAATTCTGGTTGGGCGATAAGGAGAACCAGGACTTCTTTTTTTATGTCGATGGTCATGTCCGGGTTTATCATGGCAAAAAAGCCAACCCGGGTAAAAAATATATAAGCCGTCAACGCTTGTGTCTGCCAGGCACCAGCCAATATTGGATTAACGATAGTTATGGCAACCCGTTTCTTTACATCGATGCGCCGGTAAACGAAAAACTCCTTGAGATGCTCGATAAAGAGATCATCCCACAATTAAAACATCAGGTAAAAGACCGCGTAAGCAAAGAAATGCTTGAGCGTGATAGTTCTTTGGCAATCTTTACTGTGGTGTTTGACCGCGAAGGTTATAGCCCAGAGTTCTTTGGGAAGCTTTGGCAAGAGCGAATAGCTGTTATCACCTATCGCAAAAATGTAAAAGACCAATGGGATGAAAATGATTTTAAAGAGTATCGTATTAACGTAGATGGTGTAGAAACTGATATGCTTTTGTGCGAAAAACAAATTGAACTTGATGGAGTTAAAATGCGCGAAGTTAGAAGACTTACAGAGAGCCGACATCAAACCAGTATTATTACTACGAACAAAAAATTATCCCTTGAATCCATCGCAGTTTACATGTTTTCCCGGTGGTGTCAGGAAAATTTCTTCCGTTACATGAGACAAGAATACGATTTAGACAGGATATATCAATATGCTACAGCAGAGATAGATGGAAGCATATCTGTTGTTAATCCAGACCACTCTAAACTTTCTTATCAAATTAAAAAAACAACTGAAAAAATAAACCGAAGAAGAGCAAAACTTTACATGATACAACAAGAGAACTGCCTCGATAATTTAGATAATACATCGAAGTATGAAAAAAAGCAAGCCAAAGTTATTGCCGAGCTTGAACCATTAGAGCAGCAGCATGATAACTTAAAAGAGCAGCGAGGAAAACATCCTTACAAAATAGCACTCAAAGACATGCCCGATCATAAGCGATACAACCAGCTAATGCAGGAGAGAAATCAATTTATAAACATCTTGAAAATGATTTGTTACCGCAGCGAAACATCACTTACATTAATAATACCGCGTAGCTTTAAAAAGCTAGAAAACGAGAAGAGAGCTTTTATTAAAAGCATGATAAAACGCAAAGGAGACATCCTTCCCGATTATATAAACAAAACCATTACGGTGAAACTTTACACAATGAGTACACCAAGAGAAAATAGAGCAATGGAGGAAATATGTAATACTTTAAATGATACTCAAACTTTATTTCCCGGTACTGATATGAGGTTAATCTATAAGTTTGCGACAATTTAGATTGATGACGGGTCAGGAGTTCTGAAGTTAAAAAAAAAGCCAAAAATAAAACAGAAACTCCAATAACACGCAGTGAGCGTAGCCATGAAGATGCAAAAGCTGCCCTAGAAATTGGTATAGCGGCAAGTAGAGTCCAAGAGCGTGGTTTGGC
>JAQVGF010000250.1 GCA_028696875.1 Dysgonamonadaceae bacterium | reverse complement strand
ATCATATTCTTTCTTCTTTTATAAACCACCCGATAATTTGAAATGAGTTCCTGCACCTTTTCTTTGCCACCTTTCAAAGTTTTCAAGCATTTCAATACTCGACCTACATTTTCATAAGATTTTTGGTCGGTTATGGTAGCTTCTTGTTCTATGTAGTTTAAATAGATTTGAAAAATCTCTTTTTCAAATAGAGACTTTAGCTGCTTTTCATACTCTTCAACGTACTGGACACCTCCTTTTTTACATTGCTCGAACAGTTGCTCCCACTTTTCATGTTCTATTAATATTTGCGCTCTTAAATGATTGAATCCAAATATTCCACTACCACTTTTCATTTTTTGGATTATTCTGTTCACCGTGTCCAACCATTCATCTTTTGGTGTTTGAGCTTTCAAAATCTGATAATATTTCCGCTCTTCTCTGCCATGAAATAATAGATCTTCTGCTAATGATAAAACCTTTGGATTGTCATTTTGTAAAAGATATATCTTTAAGAGTTCATCTTTCCAATCTGAAACCGTACCCCGATGAGAAAGCTTTTCTGCAACAACTATTCCTTGTTCTATTAATTCAACAGCTTGCTCGTAATCTTTTTCTTGTAGTATAGCATCTAATTTTATTTTTCTAACCTCAACGAAATTTAGATTCCCCGCAATCATATTCTTCATCTCTTCGGTCATGCCGGTATCTTTTAGTATTGCAATCTTTTGAATAATCAGTCTTTCTTTTTCATAACTGCTTTGTGCCAAGTTTATCTTTTGATCTAATAAATTCAGATTTTGCTCCAACATTTCCTTTGAATCCATAAAATAGTCTTGCAAAACATTAAGATCTGTATTCAGACCTACGTCTTCATGTTTGTGTTCCTGACTTTCTTCTTTGTACCATTCAAACAACTCTTGTTTTTCTTCAGAAGAGAAGATGTTTGCTTTCAGCATCTCTTCCAATCTATCAATAGCTCCATCATACATTACCTGCACATCGCCTTCATAATCGAATTGATCTTCCCATTCCTCGGGAATTATTTCAATCATACTCTTGCAGATTTGTACAGGAATTTTGGTGATATTGTATTTCAGGTAATAATCAGCTTCATCTAAAAGTTTCTCTAAGTCTGCTCTTACACCATCCGCATCAAAACCATAATCGCTCCAATCTCCATAACGATTACCGGTTTGAAATGGATTGGTTCTAAAAGCTGCATAGATAGCAGCTGCATAATCTTTCATCTGCTCTTCAGAAATTTGTTGAGGACTAAAATTTTGACGAAATGACTCTTCAAATGAAGCGTGATTTTTGGCATACTGAAGAATCCATCTCTTTAAAATTTTAGAATCTGTATTCTTTATTATCTCTTCTAAGCTTATATTTTCCATTAATTCTTCTGTTTTTTATATTAATTCATAAACAAGACAAAATTGTTTTCGCTTATCTCTCCTCAATCGTCACCGCCTCCAAACACCCCATCGCTGCGCATTATACACTCCTGCACCGGAATTTAGTAGCAGCCCTACAAATCTTTTTTCGGCAGTTGGTTTCAATTTGAAGCCTCTCACTTTGAACTTCCCTTTGAGATTTAATTTAAGTGTGAATTTCATGCTTGCTATTTTCTCAGTAAATATGTTAAGTAACAGGCTCTAAAAGATTGCTATTTTAATTTTCAAATATAAATACTTTTTCTTAATAAATAGAGCGAACTATCAACTATTTAACAAAATTATCACAGCAAGTAAGCGTTGCTAAGTACCCACGACTTTTAACCGAACATCAAGTATAATAACTTAAAAATTAAAAGCCTACGCCCTTATTTTTATGGCACTTAACAAAGATAAAAAGGGAAACTCTTCTTCAATTAAAAGCACATTGCGGCTCCAGTCCGCATTGTGCATAAAAAGAAGAATATATTATATGGACAGTGCGGTTTGGAACCGCAATGTCCGATTTTGCTCACATGTTGAGAAAATAATCTGACGGTTAACTCCCCGCTCGCGCGCTTTTGCAACACTTCGACAAGCTCAGTGCGGTGAGCGTGTGTTGCGAAGCAAACAAATATTATTTTCGTTCAATTTGTATCCTTTGTTTGATATTCAGAAAAGAATTTTTCGCATACGCGACATTCAGCCTGTGGAATAAAATCAGAGATTTTAATGCAAAGCATTCCATATGAAACATATAGGGTTTCACAGGACAAGTATTCCACAGGGCAAACCGATTGTAAATCGGCGCGAGCAATCTAACTATAAACAAGTTAGTTATTAACTGATATCTAACAGGTTATGCATACCTGTTAGGAAGTATGTGAGTCAAGAACTTTACACATTCTTTGAGATTACCATTTCCGATATTCCTCAAACAAATTACAGCAGAGAGTGTTATTACAATTAGATAGTAATCGCTTCCTTTTCACAAAATAATTGTATCGATTTATGGAGCCATCGTATCCCTATTATTATTAATTTAGGTTTATTATTCAGCTATCATTTTACACATTGGCGCAGAGTTTACAAAAGCCTAAGTCGACGAATTAAGCGGTAAAATATATCCTGATGAGTTTGCTGGAGCAACCGGCACAATTGAAGTGTACGAAAATAAATCATTGGAAAGTTAAAGAACGAAGAAGATTGATAAATCATTTGACTAAGAGATTGTGCCGAAATAACTTGACGCTTTAAATTAGCTCTTTTGTCCTCTAACTTCCTTGAAAATTCATTAAATAGCACGCTATTAGCA
>JAQVGF010000249.1 GCA_028696875.1 Dysgonamonadaceae bacterium | reverse complement strand
TATTTGTTGTCGAAATATTCTTTTTTAATTCTTAATGCTCGATTAATTTCATTTTTCGGAACTTTGTCACTTTTTTTGATAAATCCGTGGGTTGCAAATACCAAAGTCGACTTACTGTCAGTCTTGTTCCAAAAAGCTAAAAGTCTGATTTGAAGACCTGCTTGTTGTGTCCGAAACTCCCAAATGTCATTTTGAAGTTTTTTCAAAAGTTTTGAATCATTTGTCTGTTCAGCAAGATCGATATTGTAAAATATTTTCTTGACTATTTGTGAATCAAGTCCTGCAATGAACTTTTCGGCTTCTTCCAAAAAACGTGTTTCAAAATATTTCATTAGATACTCTCTTGTTGGAGATTACAAAGATAAGCAAAGTTTCTAAATATAGAAACTAAAGTTGTTATTATTTCTGTGGTTTCAGTCCGCATTGTGCCTACAATGAAATAATTATATCAACAATTGATAATTATATGTACAATGCGGCTTGGAACCGCAATATCCAATCATCTTCAACCAGTTTCAGATTTTCAACTTTCAATTGTCCACTGTCAATTAAAGAACTTCAACCGTCCTTTTTTCTTTATCACTTAAAATAGCCAATTCAATAATCCGCATCACATTAGCTCCCTCTTCGGCTGTAACTGCTAAATCACCTTTGCCCCAAATGGCATCGCGAAGATTGATGAAGTAGTCTCTGTAGTCACCTTGTTCACTTTGAATTACGCTATTTATCTCTATTCCGTTACATTCCGCCTTTAGAGTTCCCCAAATCGATTCCGGTTCACTTCCCCAATCGGGAGTGTTTGGAATGGCTCCTTTGTCAAGATTTTCTTCTTGTACATCCAATCCATATTTAATGAATGAACCTTTTGTTCCATGAATTTGATATGTAGGTCCAGGAATTTTTGCTAAAGTTGCTGATTTTAATGTGGCAGTGTGAGTGGGATAGTGGAGCTTTACATCAAATGAATCGTCTGCTTTTGCCCAAGGTCTCACAGTCTTAATATGAGCAGTAACTGCTTGAGGCATTCCAAAGAAATGGAGCGACTGATCGATTAAATGTGAACCAAGATCGTAGAAAATGCCGGAACCCGGCAGAGGGTCTTCGCGCCAAGCGCCCGGTTTTGGTTGAGGACGGAAACGATCGAAATGAGTTTCGTAATCAACCACTTCGCCCAAAATTCCACTTTCTAAAATCTTTTTCACTGTTTTTGTGTCGCTGGTAAATCTGCGGTTGTGATATACAGAGAGAATTTTGTTTTTTTGTTTTGCCAACTTTACCAATTCTTCAGCTTCTGCGAAAGTTACAGTAAAAGGTTTTTCTACAACCACGTGCTTGCCCGCAAGCAAAGCTTCCTTTGCCCAATGAAAGTGAACGGTATTGGGTGAAGTAACAATAATTAGATCGATTTTAGGGTCTGCTACAATGTTTTCTCCGTCGGGTACAATTTGTGCATTCGGATATCTCTCTTTTGCAATACGGATATTTTTCGGGTTGCCCGTGCTTATTTTTGAAAGCTCAAAACCATCTACCACATCTACAAAAGGGGCGTGAAAAACTCTTCCTGATAAACCAAAACCGATAATGCCGGTACGAATAATATTCTCCATAAATGTATGTTTTTAAGTTGTTTATATTGTCTTTTTAAATATAATGAAAAATGTCTGATTTTTCGTGCAAACTTTATTTTAATCTTTTTTCTTTTTGTTGCAACAAAAAAACCACCAGTTTTTGAGTTGCAATTGCTCGATGGCTCAAACTGTTTTTAATGTCATCTGACAGTTCGCCAAAGGTCTTATCATATCCCGTAGGTTTAAATATCGGGTCGTATCCAAACCCATTAGTTCCTCGTTTGGATTGAGTAATTTCTCCTGTGATGATGCCTTCGAAGAAATACTCTCTATTTTCTAATAGCAGAGCAATAACAGTTCTAAATTGAGCATTCCTATTAGTTTTTCCCTCCAAATCGTTGAGAAGTTTTCGCATATTATCTTCTGAATCACATTGCTCACCTGCAAATCTTGCAGAGTGAATTCCGGGAGCATTGTTCAGCGCTTCAACTTCAAGCCCTGTATCATCGGCAAAGCAATCGAATCCAAACTTGTCTTTTACAAACTGCGCTTTTATAAGTGCATTTTCTTTCAATGTATTTCCGGTTTCCGGAATATCTTCGTGACAGTTGATATCTGCAAGACTTAAAATATTTAATTGATCTTGACTTATTTTTCTTACTTCGCTCAGTTTATACTCGTTGTTGGTTGCGAAAACTATTTTCATTTCTCTAATTTGTTGGAGTGACCTCCGTGATGGGTGTAAGTTCAATTTTTCGGAATTCCACTTCCGATCCTTCTGCCTGTAAGGCAATCTGTCCTTTATGAGCCGTACAATTGTAACCAAAATTTACCAACACATCGTTTACCCACACTTTCACTTCGTCTACCACGCACTCAATCACCATGTTGTTCCATTCTGCCACCGGTTTTTCAGCACCGTCAGTAAGCTTTTTTATACGTCGTGCTTTTCCTTCGGTAATTCCCCAATCTTCTTGTGGACCGCGCCTTTCTTCCATATTCGGAACGGTAATGTCTTCGACTATGCACCAAAAATCGCCTGCATTCTCATGTTCCATTTGTACTTCCAATGATTTTGGAAACATATTGTACAAAGCACGAGGTGTGGATGCATGAACCAAAACTCCGCAGTTGCCGGGTTCGGCGGCGAAACGATATTCAACTTCTAATCGAT
>JAQVGF010000248.1 GCA_028696875.1 Dysgonamonadaceae bacterium | reverse complement strand
AATAATACATGCAGTACCGCTTGGACGTGCTGCTGCAGCCGATGTAAACAATCCATTGCGCACGCGCCAATAGGTGTCGTACAATTTAGTATCGGTGGTGAATTTTATGGGTGAGTAGGTTTCTATTCCGGAAAGTTTTTCTTCAATCTCTATCATCTGCTGCCGCAACGCTTCGGGAGTGTCTGCCGAAGTGTCAATGAGAAGAGCGGCTGCATCGTCGGGTAATGATTTAAGTTCAATGGGCATTCCCTCTTGATCTTCCACAGCGCGAAGCGCATTTCTATCCATCAGTTCTGCTGCGCTCACTTTACACTGTCTTAATGGAAGGATTGTTTTGCAAACATCGCGCAGATTATGGAAATAGATCATAGCAGTTGCTTTGAGTGGAGCATCGTGCACCGTCTCGAAAGTAACTTGTGATATAAATCCCAATGTGCCTTCCGAGCCAATCATCAGGTGTTGGATAATTTGGATGGGGTCTTCAAAATCGATCAATGAGTTTACACCATATCCACACGTATTTTTAAGATTAAATTTCTTTGCAATGGTCTCTTTTATTGAACTTGTTTCTGTTGCATTTTGATGCAATGTTTTTATACTTTCAATAAGTTGTGGATGAGTTTTTATGAAGTTCTCACAACTATCTTTATCGCCTGTGTCAAGCAGAGTGGCATCCGCCATCACAATGCGCATTGATTTTACAGTGTTGTAACTATTATATTTTATTCCGTAACTCGATCCACTCGCATTGTTAGCCACAATTCCACCAATTTTGGCAGAATCAATGGAAGCCGGTTTTGGTCCCAGTTTGCGCCCGAAGCGCTTCAACATTCTGTTGGCTGCAGTTCCGGTGAGTCCAGAGCCAAAAGTGGCTGTGTGCCCATTGTCGGTAATTGCTGAAAACTCAAATCCTCTCCCCATTTCCATCAATATGGAATCAGATATTGTTTGTCCGCTAAGGCTGGTTCCGGCTGCTTTAAACGTCAACGGAATTTCCTCTTTGTAACAAAACTGCAGCAGTCTTACTACCTCATCTTCCGATTTAACTTTCACTACCGCTTTTGGGAGTAGTCGATAAAGTCCGGCATCCGTTCCTTTGGTCAAGCAAGAGATTTTGTCGGTAAAAACCTGCTCTTCTGGGAACAGATTATAAAGATTATTGTATAAGGTTGAATTATCCATCAATGTATGAATGAGGTGAAATTGTGACTTATGGATTGTGCCGAAATAACTTGACGCTTTAAACGTGCTCTTTTGTCCTTTAACTTCCTTGAAAATTCATTGAATAACCCGCTCTTCGCAAAATTTTTAAGTCGTTAACGAATAAAACAGCTTCGTTTCAAACAGTCAACTTATTTCATTACAAACTCTTAAACTCTGCTTGCGCTTGTTGCGTAGTGAATTATTTTTTGTCTATTGCAAACACGAGATAAACTCGTGTAGCAATGAACGTATATGTTTGAATATTCATCGAAACAAAATTACAGTATTTATTTAGCAATAGCATAAAAATCGCTGACTTTTTTATTAAGCCAATCATAAAATTTTTCAATTTCCGATGATGAAGGAGCTTCTTCATGCCACTTTTTAACCATCTTATCTGTTTGGTCGAAAATCTCTCTTTCAATCGGCTCAATACGTTGAATGAAGCCGCTGTTTTTCGGATTAATTAATTCGTCGTATTTCAGATAGTGATAACCGTCGGATCGCGTTAATGGATAGCAACTGTTTTTCCATTTCATTGCTGCTTCATTTAACGGACTATTCCCGATTTCGCTATTATTTTGCAGTATATGGGGAATATTCTTTCCGCCCCTCACCCACAAAGGTATTGCCATTGAAGTGTTTGGATATCCTATGACTATCCAAATTGTTGATAAATCGGGTGCTTCACCGGTTTTTACTCCTTGTATAACAATAGATGAAGCAGAACTGTAGCGGGTGTTAAGATCGTCCGATGCAATAAAAGAGCTTTCGTTTGTGCCGTTCTCAAATTTTCCCCGATAATTTATTCCAAAAACCGGATGATAAGAGCTTCTTGAAAAATCTTGAATCACAGAGCGATAATCCAATCTATTTTGTTTGAGTGCATCGGCAAAAATCTTCTCGGCAGCTTCTCTGCGAATAAACCCGTAGCCTTCGTTTTTGGTGCCGGTTTCGGAATAGTTTGTGCGGATGATATATCCGTTGTGTGCAGTTTCAGCATCGTTGACATCAAATTTTGTCCAAGTCTGATTATTCACTTCGTAAAATGCGGCTCCACCATTAGCATCTATTGCGCCAAAATGAGCTGCCAATCCTCTTGGTTTCGGATAGGTATCCAATAAATTTTCTAAATCTTGTAGCGAGGCACATGTTTGCAAAGCAAGCTTCATGAAAATACCCTCTTGATCTTTTAGTTGAGTTGTATCACCCACATTTACATTGTACGAAGCACTGTTCATAATGGCGAAGCCAACATTGTTTGAACCTGCCCAAACGTGTATGCCTAACGTATCATCAGCATTTATTAGACCCAGATAATTGTATTTACCGTCGTCGAAAAAATGCATTGCATTTTTCAACTTATCGCTATCTCTTAGTTTCCATAGCATGCTTCTGCCATCCGCACTATTTTTGGCAGATATAACGGCAGTTGTGCAAGCCCATACAATTGAATTAAATCCTACAAAGAAGAGTAGGAGAGGAAGCCAAATCCTTTTTGCGTTCATATTATATTTTGATTGTTTGTTAGTGTTTGATT
>JAQVGF010000057.1 GCA_028696875.1 Dysgonamonadaceae bacterium | reverse complement strand
GAGTACTTTAAAACAAAGGTAATAGAAATATAGATTTTGATAAACTTTTACTCAAAGTTTTTTGTTTGTACACTATTAAGAAAAGAATTTACAATTAATTAAAGAAATATTTCTTTAATTGATAGTGTTAAAACTATATTTTTTTTATCTTTGCCACTTCGTATAAAAAATAGATATCTGAATATAGAATTCATCAATACAAATTATTTATATAAAAACTTTAATGCAAATGACAAAATTAGATTTAAGCAAGTACGGAATCTCAGGCGATTTCGAAGTTTTTCACAATCCATCCTACGAAGTTCTGTTTCAAGAGGAAATGAATCCGGAAAATGAAGGATTCGAAAAAGCCAAATTAACCGATACCGGAGCTGTAGCAGTATATACTGGAAAGTTTACGGGTCGTTCTCCAAAAGATAAATTTATTGTAGAAGATGATGTTACAAGAGATACAATTTGGTGGGATGGAACTATCAATAGACCTACAACTCCCGAAGTTTTTGAACATTGTAAAAATTTAGCTACTGAGCGTTTATCAAAAGCAAAAAAGGTTTTTGTAGTAGATACCTTCTGCGGAACTAACGAAGATACACGCATGAAAGTACGCTTTATTATGGAAGTTGCTTGGCAAGCACATTTTGTTACCAATATGTTTATCAGACCATCGCATTATGAATTAGATCAATATGGCGAACCTGATTTCGTTTGTATAAACGCTTCTAAAATCGTTAATGACAATTGGAAAGAACAAGGTCTCCATTCTGAAAACTTTACTCTATTCGATTTAACTCGCAAAATGCAAGTTATTGGCGGAACTTGGTATGGTGGTGAGATGAAAAAAGGAATTTTCGCACTTATGAACTATTATCTACCATTAAAAGGAGTTGCTTCAATGCATTGTTCTTCAAACGTAGGAGCTGATGGCGATGTTGCGATATTCTTTGGTCTCTCGGGAACAGGTAAAACTACTTTATCTGCCGATCCAAAACGTTTTTTAATTGGTGACGATGAGCATGGTTGGGACGATCACGGCGTATTTAATTTTGAAGGTGGATGCTACGCTAAAACCATCAATTTAAGTGAAGAAAACGAACCCGATATTTGGAGAGCTATCCGACGCGATTCATTGTTAGAAAACGTTATCGTAAATGATGACGGTTCAATTGATTATTCTGATATTTCGATAACAGAAAACACACGCGTATCATATCCAATCTATTTTATCAATAAAATAGTTCTTCCTTCAAGAGCCGGGCATGCAAAGAAGATTATTTATCTTTCAGCTGACGCTTTTGGTGTTTTACCTCCCGTTTCAATATTAGATGATAATCAAGCTCAATATCATTTTTTGAGTGGATTTACCTCTAAATTGGCCGGAACAGAACGCGGTATCACAGAACCGGTTCCATCTTTCTCACCAGCTTTTGGTGAAGCTTTCTTAACTTTACATCCAACTGTGTATGCAAAACGTTTGGTTGAAAAAATGACACAGCACGATGCTAAAGCATATTTGGTAAATACCGGATGGAACGGAACAGGAAAACGTATTTCACTCAAAAATACACGCGCTATGATTGATGCGATCATCGATGGTTCAATTGATAAAGCAGAAACAAAACATATTCCAATTATGAATTTGACTGTACCTACAAAATTGAATAATGTTGATGAAGGTATTTTAGATCCACGCGATACATATGCTGACACAAAAGAATGGGAAACCAAAGCAAAAAAATTGGCTGAGATGTACGTTAAAAACTTTGAGCAATATACTGATACCGATGAAGCAAAAGCATTGATCCCTTCCGGACCGCAACTGTAATTGTTTCGTCCAAATGTTTTTCTAACAAAAAAAGAGTGGAAGTTCCACTCTTTTTTTTATTTATAATTTACAAGATTTACAATCCATGTTCTGCTGATATCTCCAACATCCGCTGAATCGGCTTAACCGCTTTTATTCTCAATTCTTCATCAATCGTTATTTCCGGTTCCTCATTTTTCAAACAGAGATACAATTTCTCTAAGGTATTCATTTTCATATAAGCACATTCGTTGCACGCACAACCTGCATCTTCCGGCGGAGCCGGAATAAAAGTTTTGTGTGGGTTCTGTTTTTTCATTTCGTGCAATATGCCTGCTTCTGTTGCAACAATAAATTCTTTGTTTTCAGATTGAGTACCAAATTTCAGAATAGAAGATGTGGAACCAACGTGATCAGCAATTTCCAAAATATAGTTTCTACATTCAGGATGTGCTAATAGTAAAGCGTTAGGATATTGTTTTTTCAACGCCAAAATTTTCTCCAAAGAAAATTGCTCGTGCACATGGCAAGCTCCATCCCACAATAACATGTTTCTTCCGGTGATACTATTAATATAATTACCTAAATTTTTATCGGGTCCAAATATTATTTTTCTCTCTTTAGGGAGTGAATCTATAATTTGTTTTGCATTGGTAGATGTAACTACTATATCGGTTAAAGCTTTTACGGCTGCCGTAGTGTTCACGTAAGATACAACGGTATGGTTTGGGTTGTTCTTGATAAATTCTTTAAACTCGTCCGCAGGGCAGCTATCTGCTAAAGAACAACCGGCTTCAAGGTCGGGAATTAGAACTTTTTTCTCCGGCGAAAGAATTTTCGCCGTTTCTCCCATAAAATGAACTCCACACAAAACAATAATTTTTTGAGTGGTTTTAGTTGCCCATTGTGCAAGTGCTAAACTATCTCCCACATAATCGGCAATATCCTGAATCTCTTCATTCTGATAAAAATGCGCTAATATGATCGCATCTTTCTCTTTACGAAGTAAATTGATTTTATCGATTAAGAATTCTTTATTCTCACTGAAATTATTCACTGACATATTATTATATATATATATAGTTTTAAAAGTTTATAAAAAAGAGTATGATGATAGTATATGCCTGTTGAAACTGTTGATTGATTATTGTTAAATTATTTGGAAAATCGATTATTAAAAATAGTTGATATCTTATCAATAAGATATCAACATGTATAAAAATCGTTCCCTTCTGTGAATCATAATCTTACAAACGTTATCAAAAGCTGTTGATAAAAATCAAAGTTAATGAATAATTTTGTTACTGATGGTATTTTAGTGTTGAAAAACGAATGATGGATGAGTGATAATTAAAAATAAGTTTTGAGTGAATTAACAAATACGAATCCACATAGTTTTTTTATTCATAGTTACAAATTAAATTATCCACTTTTTGTCTACAATCCATCAACAAGTTTTCAACAGTAAAACGCACCACATGTATGATAACTTTATAGGTAGTGTTTGCCGGAAAACCACTGATTTTTGAGTCTTTGATACGGAAAGATTGAAAACGTGAGCAACGTGGTACATTTAGCGCCATCGAAATGCACTGCTTGGTCTTTCTTGCAAAGACCAAATATCGTAATTACTCTCTGAAATAGAAATGATTACATTAAAAATAAAGAAAATAGAAACCGCTTATATGGTAGGAAATTATTACTAATTTCATATCAAATAGATCAAAAAAATATAAATATAATTCATAAGATCATGAAAACAAGGCGATTGTATTTACAGATTTATTTTATTTACAGATATTTACAGTGTTTATTTTCTTATTTTTAAAAGATACGTGAATGTTAATTGGTATTTAATCGTGTTGGGTTAAACGATATATTTTCCTATATTTGTTTTGCTTTATCCAAGAAAAACTAAATGAAATTTACAAAACACATATTTGCTTTTATCTTTGCTTCTTTATTGATGAGTTGTGTCTCTACAATTAAAATTGCATCTGTAGTTGAAAAAAACAGAGATGGTAATTTCTTGTTGAAATGGGAAGTAAGTCCCGATGTAGATGGTAAAATTGATATATACTCCTCCATGTCCGATACTTCAATCCGTGATTTTACACCAATTCAAACAAAACTTGTAGAAGATCAATTTGCATTATTAAATCCATCCGGATCCGGGTTACGCGAATTCTTTTTACTTAGAACCGGTGGTGTGACCTCGGGCATAATATCCAACCGATACATTGAGATGGATAATATTTTAAATTTTCGTGATATAGGCGGTTATTTTACCGCAGAAGAAAAACAATTGAAATGGGGAAAGATATACCGATCGGGGCATCTAAGCAATGCTAATTTATTTGATCAAGATAAATTGAAACGATTAGGAATAAAAACAATCATCGATTTTAGAACAGAGGAAGACAGGAAAGCACATCCTTATTTTGTAAATATTCAAAAAATAAATATTCCCATTGTTCCCGGAGATATTTCCAGTTTCAAAAAGGAGATGTTGGAAAATAATTTTACGCGCAGCGAAACCATTATTTTTATGCAAGATGCATATAAAGAAATGGTAGAAAATAATGCCGATAAATATGCCGAAATGTTTGATATTTTGGTAGATGAAAATAATTATCCCGTTTTAATTACTTCATTTTTAGGAAAAGATAGAACAGGGATTGCTGCAGCTTTACTGCTATATGCTTTGGGTGTACCGGAATATACTGTTGAAGAGGATTATTTAGCTTCAAACAAATACATCGATCCAAAAAAAACAATAAATTATCCGGGAACTCTGCCCGAATCAGTACAAGAATCTATGACCGCTCTTTTCTCTGCCAACAGTGCTTATTTAAATTATGCTCTTGATTACATTAAAGAGACGTATGGATCGATAGATAATTATCTTGAAAAAAAGGTGCGTGTTTCGAAAGGTAAGGTCATATTATTGAGGAAATTGATGCTCTATAACCCATAAGCGATTGTTTAGTAAATAATTATAGATAATGGCTTTTATAAAGATTCTATTTATTTACAAAATATGAAAATAGAGATTAGGAATTAGGTAGTTGTGTAGAAATAGAAACGCAGCAGATAATAGCAAATAATTTAAAATTTATAAATCAAGAAATTTTCGAGAATTCAATCAAAAAACAAAGTGAAATCGGAAAAATGATAATAAGATTAATAAAATACCGTAAATCAATATAGGAAGCATATACTACAATTAAAATTGTTTATCTTATCATCACCCCTAGTTTATAGTTTCGAATCCCGAATCCCGTGCCTCAATTCTCTCTTTTTATAATTATAATTACCAAAAATATCCTCATATCAAATTATTTAACTTACCTTTGTCGCCGATTTTAAATCTTCTGAGCGATTTTAATTCTTTCCTTTAAAAATTTAGGTTATCAATTTAACAAATCACTTTTCAAGATAAATCACACATTTATTGGTTTTCGATTTTTTTCTCACATCTTTTTTAATGTCGTTTGTTGTGGGGGTAAAGAGAAGAATGTTGATAGCCGTCACAATTATTACAACAAAAAAAGATGAAAACATTCGAACAATTAGGTGTTGCTCCGGAAATTATGAGAGCAATACAAGAACTGGGTTTTGAACAACCCATGCCCGTACAAGAGGAAGTGATTCCTTTGCTATTGGCAGAAACACGCGATATTATCGCACTTGCACAAACAGGAACCGGCAAAACTGCCGCATTTGGTTTGCCAATTATCCAAAAAGTAGATCCAAAACAAAGAGCACCACAGACATTAATATTATGTCCTACGCGTGAGCTTTGTCTTCAAATTTCTGCCGATCTCAACGACTATGCTAAGTATGTTGAGGGAGTAAAAGTACTACCTGTATATGGTGGTTCAAGCATTGAAAGTCAAATGCGTGCGCTAAAGCGCGGCGTACAAGTAATTGTAGCTACTCCGGGCAGATTAATCGATCTATTAAACAGAAAAACCATGTCACTTGATTTGGTTCATACTGTAGTTTTGGATGAAGCAGACGAAATGCTAAATATGGGCTTCACGGAAAGCATTGACGATATTCTATCGCGCGTTCCAAAAGGAAGAAGCATGTTACTATTTTCGGCAACTATGCCGAATGAGATTGCCAAAATCACAAGAAAGTATATGGATAAACCCACCGAAATTGTGATTGGTCGTAAAAATGAAGGTGCTTTAAATGTTAAACATGTATATTACATGGTTACCGCACGTGACAAATATCTTGCTTTGAAGCGCATTGCAGATTATTATCCAAATATTTACGCTATCATATTTTGTCGCACCCGACGTGAAACACAGGAAATTGCTGATAAGTTAATTCAAGACGGGTACGACGCTGATTCAATACACGGAGATCTTTCGCAAAGTCAGCGCGACTCGGTGATGGGAAAATTTCGTTCAAAAAACCTTCAATTTCTTGTTGCCACCGATGTAGCTGCCAGAGGATTGGATGTGGATGATATAACTCACATAATCAATTTTGGTTTACCCGATGAGGCTGAAAGTTATACGCATCGTAGTGGACGAACAGGGCGTGCCGGTAAAACCGGAACATCCATCTCCATTATTCACATCAAAGAAAAAGGTAAAATCGCTCAAATTGAGAAAAGCATGAATAAAAAATTTGAGAAACGAACCATCCCTACCGGCGATGTTATTTGCGAAAAACAACTTTTTAATTTAGTAGACAAAATAGAAAAGGTAAAAGTTAACGATGAAGAAATTGAACGTTTGCTTCCTTCCATCTTTAGAAAACTGGATTGGTTGGAAAAAGAAGATATCATTAAACGAATTGTTTCATTAGAATTTAATCGTCTTTTGGAGTACTATCAATCAGCCGAAGAAATCATTGAGCCAAGTGAGCGTTCATCCAAAAGAAACAGAGATGAAAGCAGGGGTGAAAGAGTGTCTAATCGTGACGGTGGTGGAAGTAGACAAGCAGAAAAAGGGTTCACACGCATATTCATCAATATTGGTAAAATGGATGGAGCAAATCCGGCTAATTTGATGGGATTCATCAATGATCATGTAACTGAAAAAGTGCGTATTGGAAGAATAGATCTACTTAAAAACTTTTCATTTTTCGAAGTACCACAAGAATCTGCACCTAAAGTAGTAAATACTTTCAAAGGATTGTTTGTGGAAGATAGAAAACTGATAGTTGAAGTGGCACAAGAATCGGAAAACAAATCCGGAGGTAGATCAAATAATCGAACGGAAAGAAATAACTTCGATAAGAAAGAACGACGTCAAAAGCACAAATCTTACCAAAGAAATTATTAATAGTATAGATGTCAACAAGAAAACCTCTAAATTTTCTCGCTACACAACTCATTAAAGAAATATTTCTTTAATGAATGAATATTCAAAAAAAATGATTTACTTTGTGTGAGACATACAAAGATTTATATCAACCTGTTACAACTTGATCAAAATATAAAGAAACCATTATGAAACAAAAATTATTAATTAGAGATCTCACTTTAAGAGACGGACAGCAATCTGCATTTGCAACACGAATGAATCAATCCCAAATAGATCGCGTATTGAAATACTATAAGGATGCAAATTTTTATGCAATGGAAGTATGGGGCGGAGCTGTACCCGATTCTGTTATGCGTTATTTAAACGAAAACCCATGGCACAGATTAGAGAAAATTAAAAAAGGTGTTGGAAGTGCTTCAAAATTAACAGCACTTTCGCGTGGTAGAAATTTGTTTGGATATGCTCCTTATACGGATGAAATAATTGATGGATTTTTTAAAAATTCTATGGATTCAGGTTTAGATATTATGCGTATTTTCGATGCTTTGAATGATGTTAATAATATCAAGGCGAGCGTAAAATACATCAAGAAATATGGTGGATTGGCAGATTGTGCGGTTTGCTATACAGTTGATCCAAAATTTGATGAGCCTCCGGTTGAGAAAAAGAAAAAGGGTGGATTTTTCTCTTTCTTGAAAAAAGAAGAACCGGCTAAACCTTTCTACATAGATGTTTTTACGGACGAATATTTTCTGAACAAAGCGAAAGAGATGACAGCATTGGGTGCTGATATGATTACTATTAAGGATATGAGTGGATTAATTCCACCCTCTCGCGTAGCGACCATGATTCCTCTCTTCAAAAAAGAGTTGAATGTTCCCATTGATTTTCATACGCATTGTACGCCCGGTTTTGGTCTGGGATCTGTTTTGACAGCCATTATGAACGGAGCGGATATTGTGGATACCAATATTTGGAATTTTGGTGGTGGTCCCGCAGCTCCTGCCGTTGAACTAATCTATATTTTCTGTAAAAAATTGGATATTGAATTCGATGTAAACATGGAAGCTGTGGCGAAAATAAACCTGGAATTGTTAGATATTCGCAAAGAGTTGGAAGATTTCGATGTGAGCAAACAAATTCCAAATCCATTCAATCCGCTTACTGATACGCTACCTGCTGAGATTGATAAGGAATTTGACAATGCCATAGCAGCCGTTAAAAGCAATAACGAAACAGAATTGTTAAGGGCTTGTCATGCAATTGAAGCATATTTCAATTTTCCCAAACCGGATGAATTAGTGAAAAATGCAGAAATACCCGGCGGTATGTACACGAATATGGTGGCTCAATTGAAACAATACAATTCACTCGATATTTTGGAAGAAGCTATGAGATTAATTCCAAGTGTAGGACTTGATGCAGGTCTCCCTCCACTTGTTACTCCAACCAGTCAGATTGTTGGTGTTCAAGCAGTTGTTTCTGCACTTAATTTGAAAAATGGACGCGAAAAATATGCCAGTCCATCCAATCAATTCGTTGCTTTGGTAAAAGGCGAATATGGTGAAACTCCCGTACCAATTGATCCGGAATTCAGATTTAAAATTACGGGAAGCCGCGAAGAGACTCCCTACGACACTTCCAATTATAAACGTCAGGAAAATCCAACTCTTGATGAGTTTGGTAGTGTTAAAGTTGCTCAGAACGAAAAAGATGAATTATTGCTTGAATTGTTCCCTGCTGTTGGATTAAATTATCTGAAGGGTCAACGCAAACAAGAATTTGAATCTAAAAATGTTACAAAGGAAGCTACTAAGCCAAAGGAAAAGCAAGAACAAGCGCAAACACAAGTTGCGAAAGAAATTATTGAAAGTCCAATGCCAGGAAGTATTCTGAAATTAAATGTGAAAGTTGGCGACAAAGTGAAGAAAGGTGAAGTTGTTTTGATTCTTGAAGCAATGAAGATGGAAAACGATATTATTGCAGAAACTTCCGGAACGGTGAGTAAAGTAGTGGTTGAAGAAGGTTCTTTTGTTCAAGCCGGAAGCCCAATGATAGAACTTGTTTAGTCTTAGCAAGAGAAGATTAATGGAAATATTCCTGTTGAGATTAACAATTAAAGGTTATTGATCAACGGGAAGATAATATGTAGAGGCGCAAAATTTTGCGATCCTGTGTGTGTTATTAACGCTTAATTTGAGGCTTGTCCTCAAATTAAGCGTTTCTTTTTCAGTGTCAAGTAAAAACTAATCCGCAGTATTCTTGCACTCAATCTCTATACCTTTTTTTGTATATTTGCACTCAACTTAAAAGACAAAACTTTATGGCACGAAAAAAACTTTCTCAAACACAAATAGGATTCATCATTTTACTTTGGGTTTTCATTGTGGGCTATATTCTAATTTACTCAGAAAAAATAACTTTAGGAACAATCATCTCTATTATTATGTCTGGTATTATTGTCTTTATTCCAATTTACAAAAGTCTTAGAAAATAGCCCAAAATAAATAGATATGATATTTTATTGACATTTTATAGAGCATTTAAAAATAAAAATGTAACTTTGCCCGTCATTTTGGTTATTTAGTCTTTGCAAGAAAACGGCAAATACTGCATTTCGACGTCGCTCAATGTAGCACGTTACTCTCGTTTTTGAAACAGTCATCCCGCCTTGGCGAGACGAAAGCTTCCGCCAAGGCGGAAAAGGCTTTGTCTTTGACTTTTTCTTATCAAAGACTCAAAAAAAAGAGGTTTTTTGGTAGACGCTATTTAATTATTTATTTTTATCATCACATATGAAAACATCCAATGTTATTAGAGAAATAAAAAGTCGATTTCCAAACGAACCGGAATATTACCAAGCCATTGAGGAAGTTTTGGAATCGATAGAAGAAACATACAACGAACATCCAGAATTTGAAAAAGCCAATTTAATTGAGCGGCTGATTATTCCGGATAAAATAATATCTTTTCGTGTAACTTGGGTTGACGATACAGGCCAGGTACGCACAAATATGGGATATCGTGTACAACACAACAATGCAATTGGTCCATACAAAGGCGGCATTCGCTTTCATGCTTCAGTTTCTCCGGGCATTCTCAAATTTCTGGCGTTTGAACAAACCTTCAAAAATGCTTTAACAACGCTTCCATTGGGAGGTGGTAAAGGAGGATCGGATTTTTCACCGCGTGAAAAATCCGATGGTGAAATCATGCGTTTTTGCCAGGCATTTGTAGAAGGATTGTGGCGAAATATTGGTCACAATACGGATGTTCCGGCAGGTGATATAGGTGTTGGGGGAAGAGAAGTAGCTTATATGTTTGGGAAGTACAAAAAATTAGCGGGCGAATTCACAGGAACTTTCACCGGCAAAGGTTTTGAATTTGGCGGCTCACTTATACGACCGGAAGCAACCGGATATGGTAATGTCTATTTTTTGTGCGAAATGCTTAAGACACAAAATATTAAACTTGAAGGTAAAAAATGTCTAATTTCCGGTTCGGGAAACGTGGCACAATATACGTGCGAAAAATTAATAGAGTTTGGAGCAATTCCAGTTTCAATGTCCGATTCTGATGGATATATTTATGATCCCAATGGAATTACCATAGAAAAATTGGCGTACCTAAAGGAGTTGAAAAATTTATACCGAGGTCGTATTCGAGAATATGCTGAAGAGTTTGACTGTAAATATGTTGCCGGAAGCAGACCGTGGGGTGAAAAAGGGGATATTGCTTTACCTTCTGCCACACAAAACGAAATAAACGGAGACGACGCCCGACATCTTGTTTCAAATGGAGTAATAGCAGTATCGGAAGGAGCCAATATGCCTTGTACGCCCGAAGCGATAGATTTGTTCCATGAAAAGAAGATTTTGTTTGCACCCGGAAAAGCGGCCAATGCCGGAGGAGTTTCTGTGTCGGGATTAGAGATGACTCAAAACTCGGAGAGATATAGCTGGACTGCCGAACAAGTGGATGAAAAACTGAAATGGATTATGAGCAATATCCACGAAAGCTGTATTAAATATGGCACAGAACCCGATGGTTATGTCAATTACGTAAAAGGTGCCAACATTGCCGCATTTATGAAAGTGGCGAAAGCTATTATGGCACAGGGAATACTTTAAATTACCTCATTACAAAGAATCGGCAACCGTTTTGTATTCCAGTTTGAGCGAAATATTTGCTCTTTATTTTTTTTATACTGATAATTACACTATTTTTGCAAACTGAAACAAAACATGGTCCGGTAGCTCAGCTGGATAGAGCAACAGCCTTCTAAGCTGTAGGTCCTAGGTTCGAATCCTAGTCGGATCACGTTGTTAAAATTAGGCACTTATCAATTTAGTTTGGTAGGTGTTTTTTTTATTGGGTCATACATAGGTTAAACAAACTTCAAGGTAGTTGGTTTCTCTCTATTGAATAATTTGTTAGCACGCTTTTGCTACATTTCGATTTTGCTCAATACAAGACCGTGTGTTGGATATCTAATTTTTCTTTTTTTTTGGCGTAAGCAAGATTTTTTGAGTTAATTTTTTGGCTCTCTAAGTTCAAAAAACTATCTTTGAAATTATGTTTAACCGAAAGAAAATAATCAAAGCCGCCAGCAACCTGCTCATGGTTGTTATTGCTGTTTCGTG
>JAQVGF010000247.1 GCA_028696875.1 Dysgonamonadaceae bacterium | reverse complement strand
CTAAGTGCGTAATAAAATATTATCTCTGCCACAGAATATGATTAGTTTCCAAAGGAACGGAGAGTCCGGAAAAATTGGGTACTACTCGGGGTGTATAATCAGAAGCCGGACGTTGCGAAGAAACAGACGCTCTATACACAGAGCCATTCTCCTTGATTTTCGTTTTTTTATCAGCAACCATTTTAACTTTGATGGGAGCTTCCCCATTTAGTCCGTTTGCATATAGTTCTACCTGTACTGTATCAGGATTGATTGCATTGAAATAAATCGGAACTTCAAATGCATGCTCACTTTCAGTACTGTTTACTTTTAATTCGCCAAAGTACATTTTATCCCAATATTGATTGAGGGAATTAATCAGGTTAGAAATTTGCTTTCCTTTCTTGCCATTATTAGCTGCACGTTCAACATACTTTTTGGCAGCAGGAAGATAGTGACTTTCCGTATATTCTCTTACTGTTCTGTCGGCAGAGAATTGAGGAGTTAGTTGCGCCATACTTTCGCGCATTCGTTTTATCCAGGCAGTTGGAATTCCATTTTCATTGCGGTTGTAAAATTCGGGGATAACTTCATTTTCCAGTATATCGAAAAGTTGTTCAGCTTCTTTTGCATCCCAAACAGGGTCATCACCATGTTCTTTTCCATCGCCAATGGCCCATCCTACTTCCGGAGAGTAAGCCTCGGCCCACCATCCATCTAACTCAGAGAGATTAATGCCCCCATTTACAAGCACCTTCATACCGCTGGTTCCACTGGCTTCCCAAGGTCGGCGCGGAGTATTTATCCACACATCAACACCTTGCACCAAGTTCTCTGCAACATGCATATCATAATCGCTCAAAAACATTACAGGAGTATGTGCTCCATTTTCACGAATAAACTCAATCCATTTTTTGATCAGTTCCTGTCCCAGTCCATCAGCCGGATGAGCTTTCCCGGCAATAACCAATTGAACAGGATAAGTGGGATTGTTCAACAATCGAAGCAAGCGTTGAGGGTCATGCAATAAAAGATTCGGTCGTTTGTAAGTAGCAAACCGACGTGCAAAACCAATTGTTAACACGTTTGGATTGAGTAAATGTTTCGCTTTTTCCACAGATTCTACAGAATGACCTGCACCCTCCAACTGTCTTGCAAAATGCTTATGAGCAAACTTAACAAGTGTTTCATTAGCATTCGTGCGCATTTTCCAAAGTGTCTCATCAGAAACTTTACGAATATCTTCCAAATGTTTATTCATCCCCAACCAGCGGTCTTTACCACAAGCATCTGTCCATATCTCATCAGCTTCTTTAGAATCCCAAGTGGGCATATGGACACCATTGGTAACATGGTTAACCGGTACTTCATCTATAGGCCAATCGGAAAACAGAGGTCCAAAAATATCACGACTTACCTCACCATGAAGACGGCTTACACCATTAATATCACCGCTTCCGCGAATGGCGAGATATGCCATATTGAAAGGTTCTGAATTATCGTTTGGATTTTTACGGCCTAATGCCAACAACTGTTGTGTAGTGATGCCGAGCATCTTTTCTGCATACTTTCCCAAATATTGTTCAACAAGATACGGTGGGAACAAATCAAATCCGGCAGGTACAGCAGTGTGAGTAGTAAATAAGTTGCCTGCTCTAGTGGTTGCTAATGCAACATCAAATGGTTGTCCCGTTTTTTTCATAAAGCTACGGGCACGCTCCAAAATAGCCATTGCTGCATGTCCTTCGTTGAGATGACAAACTTCCGGTTCAATTCCAAGTTCTTCTAACAAACGCCATCCAGCAATTCCCAATATCATCTCTTGCTTAAACCGTAACTCAGTGCCACCGCCATAGAGTTCGCTGGTAGTTCCACGATGAACCGGAAAATTTGCCGGGTCATTACTGTCTAATAAGTACAGTTTTATCCTGCCCACGTTGGCTTCCCATACACGAATCCATTGAGGATAACCCGGAAGATTGATCTTTAACCGCATCCATTCACCATTTTCTTGTCGTAAAGGAGAAATTGGTAATTGCCCGGGATCGTTATAAGGGTAGAGGGCTTGTTGGTCACCATTTAAATCAATTTTCTGACGAAAGTATCCCTGCTGATAAAGCAACCCAATGCCAATGACAGGAACTCCTAAATCACTTGCTGCCTTCATTTGATCGCCTGCAACATTTCCCAAACCACCTGAGTAGATAGGGAGTGCCTCACTCAGCATAAACTCCATACAAAAGTAGGCAATACCATTGATTTTAGACTCCGGATGCTTTTTCTGAAACCAGGCGGGTGACTCGTTACTTTTTTTTCTGGATTTCACCAGAAATTCAATTTTATCACGAAAAGAAGAGTCAGCAGCCAACTGTTTAAAACGATCTCTTGAAACAGTTTGTAATACTGCCCATGGGTTTCGTGTAATATCCCAGAGCTCAGGATCAAGTTGTTGCCAAACTTCATCGGCTGAGTGGTCCCACGACCATCTTAAATCAAGAGCTAGTTCGAAAAGCTCTTTTATTTCTTTGACTTTCGTTGATAAGTCACTATAAAGTGGTTTTTTGAATTCGTCGTTTTTCTCCATAATGTTTTAGTTTTAAAGGATTGATTGTTCGTAAAATTAATCTTTTATTTTACTAAAGCGTCACATTACTCGAGCATTAAAAAAAATTAGATATTGAACTCATTCAATTAACGTTTTTCCATAAATCCTTGGGTATTCTTGTCTATCAGGTGTTTAAAAATATCACCCCCATGAAGCAGATCAAATAAAAC
>JAQVGF010000246.1 GCA_028696875.1 Dysgonamonadaceae bacterium | reverse complement strand
GATTTGATGAAACAAAATCACAAAAAAGCCAAAACCATCTCGTTGTCAACTGTCAACTGTCAATTATTTTCAACTGTCAACTTTCAATTTTCAATTCCTTTCACCTCTTCCATTATCGCCACCGCATGTTCCACTGACGTTACATTTCTAATTACAACTGAACGTTTATTGTTTTTTTCGCGCAGTTTACATGAGCGCGGATTGCTCATAATGTAAGATAAAAGCTTGTCGAAAGCATTGGATTTATAATAGAGCGATTCTTCGTCCGATATCAAGAAAAGAATCATTCGTTCCTTCTTGAGAACGATTTTTTCAATTCCAAGGGCTTTTCCTAAACGTCTCAATCTTACAATCCTTATCAACTCCTTTCCTTGTGACGGTATTTTACCAAATCTATCTTCCAGACGTTTGATAAATTCAAATGTTTCCAACTCAGATTCCAAACCATCCAGTTCACGATAAATTGCGATGCGTTCCGCATCGTTGGGAATGTACATTACCGGAAACATCAGCTCTAAGTCACTCTCCACAAGAACATCGTCTACAAACGATTCATCTTCTTTTCCTTTTTCAGAAGCATCCTCTTTAAAAACATCGCTAAACTCCTCTATGCGGAGTTCTTGCACCGCTTCTTTCAATATTTTCTGATACGTTTCGTATCCTAAATCAGCAATAAATCCGCTCTGTTCTGCACCCAATAAATTTCCGGCACCACGTATATCCAAATCTTGCATAGCAATATGGATGCCGCTGCCAAGCTCCGAGAAATTTTCGATTGCCTGAAGTCGCCGTTGCGAATCGGTGCTCAATGAGTAAAGTGGCGGAGCCAACAGATAGCAGAATGCTTTTCGATTGCTTCTACCCACTCTGCCTCGCAGTTGATGCAAGTCGCTCAAACCAAAGTTTTGAGCATTGATTACGATCATGGTGTTAACGTTTGGTATATCGATTCCGGACTCTATGATAGTGGTAGAGATGAGAACATCGTATTCGTGATTTATAAAATCACCGATCACTTTTTCAGTCTCTTTCGGATTCATTTGTCCGTGACCCACACCGAATTTAATATCGGGCATTTCACGTTTTAACATCGCCTCCATTTC
Source organism: Dysgonamonadaceae bacterium (assembly GCA_028696875.1). Lineage (GTDB taxonomy): Bacteria > Bacteroidota > Bacteroidia > Bacteroidales > Dysgonomonadaceae > UBA2632. Next base: position 1,653 of record JAQVGF010000246.1, on the reverse strand, counting down.
ATAAATATTTTGAATGCGATTGTTCACAACGAATACCTGTCCGTTTCTACTCACTTCGAAGTTAATGGCATCGCGCATAATTTCGAGATCGAACGTATGCACCTCTGTTTGAACGGGGTATCTATTTGGCGGAGGGGTTGAGATTGTTGTAAAATCGCGTGAACCCATCAGTGAAAATTGCAAAGTTCGAGGGATGGGCGTTGCTGTCATAGTAAGAGTATCAACATTTACTTTCAATTGTTTTAACTTCTCTTTAGTAGACACTCCAAATTTTTGTTCTTCGTCAATCACCAGCAATCCTAAATCTTTAAAAATAACATCTTTGCCAACTAAGCGATGTGTCCCGATAAGGATATCAATTTTTCCTTCTTTCAATTCAGCTAATAGTTTTTTCTGCTCCGCAGAAGTTCTTGCTCTGCTCAAATAATCGATAGTACATGGGAAATCGGCAAGTCTTTCGCTAAACGTGTGGTAATGTTGCAAAGCTAAAACTGTGGTGGGAACTAAAACTGCAGTTTGTTTACCATCGGCTGCGGCTTTAAAAGCCGCTCTGATTGCGATTTCGGTTTTCCCAAATCCTACGTCTCCACATACCAATCTGTCCATCGGTATGGGTTTCTCCATATCATTTTTTACATCGTTAGTAGCTTTTAGCTGATCGGGAGTATCTTCATATTTAAACGACGCTTCAAGTTCGGTTTGTAAGTAGCTGTCGGGTGAATAGGCAAAGCCTTTTTCTTGGTGTCGTTGAGCGTAGAGTTTAATTAAATCGCGCGCAATGTCTTTTATTTTAGATTTCGTGCGCAGCTTCACTTTATCCCAAGTGCCGGTACCAAGTTTGTTTAATTTTGGTGGATCACTTTCTTTGCCTTTATATTTCGAAAGTTTGTGCAACGAATGGATGGAAACAAAAACGGCATCGTTGTTCAGATAAGTAATCTTAATAACCTCTTGAATGTTTTCTCCCGCTTTTAACCTCACGAGACCGGCAAATTTACCAATACCGTGATCCATGTGCACCACAAAATCGCCAATCTGAAATTGATTGATCTCTTTGAGTGACAAAGCAATCTTTCCGGATCTAACCTTATCCGATTTCAAATTGTATTTATGGAAGCGATCAAAGATTTGATGATCGGTAAAACAGCAAATTTTGAGTGTGTTGTCAATAAAACCTTCGTGCAAGGTTTTATTAATCGGAGTGAACGGAATTTTATCTCCCCTATCATCAAATATTGCACGCAAACGCTGTTGCTGCTTCTCACTATCGGAGAGAATGTATATGGTGTATTCTTCTTCAATAAAATTGAGAAAAGACTCACTTATTAAGTCGAAATTTTTATGAAAGAGCGGTTGTGGCAGTGTATCAAAATGTAAGGCAGCTTCTGAATTATCTTTCGATTTTGCGTCGAATCGAATGTGACGAAAAGGTTTTATTGCCAAACGATAATCCTCCAAAGTTAAAAGATTGGGAGTCGTAACATCAACTTCATTGAGGTTGATACTTAATCCATCTAAAAGCACGGATTCAATTCGGCTCTCAATCCATTGCATATCTTCAAATCCGATGATTGTATCATCGTGCAGTGCATCAAAAAGAGTAGCATCCTTGACTTCGCCATTGTCAAAATGCGGAACAATACGTATTTGATC
>JAQVGF010000056.1 GCA_028696875.1 Dysgonamonadaceae bacterium | reverse complement strand
ACATAATCGATTTGTCCGGTATGCTCTTTCCCATCTGCTTCATTGGAGTTTTTCATTTTAAAATCTTGAGGTCTCAAAATGGGAATTCCCGTAATGTTACGAGTTTCAGTTACACCGTCGCTATTATTTGGACTGCTCCCATAACGATAAGATAAAGTGAGCAGCTTTCCTTTTTTCTTAAACGATCGTTGATAATCGGCTGATATATCGAGGGAGCCATATTCATTGGTGCTTTCCGAAATTCTATCGTAATCGTAATTGTAATTTCCGGTAGAATTTACATTTGTATTGGTTGTGCTGGTCCCGTTTCCTTGATATCCGTTCAACGAAATACTGAACAAATTGAGTGAATCCATCTCGTAGCTGAACAATACACTCATATATCCACCTGTGCCGTCGTATCCGGACAAACCATTTTGTTTTAAAACTGTTTCGGGCTCAACAGAAAAGTCTCGTCTTTCGAAGCTCGATTCGCTTTCAGGCGATTTAAATCTATAGTAATTTCCATTTCCTGTAACCCCAAACTTACCATATTTCAGTGTAATATACCCGTTTGCATTATATCCTCCACGAGAATCAGCACCGGCTCCCACAGAACCCACATATCCGTCATCAACACGTTTATCGGTAACGATATTTATAATTCCACCCACACCTTCGGCATCGTATTTGGCGCCGGGATCAGTAATTACTTCAACATCTTTTATACTGCTTGCCGGCATGCTCTTAAGCACTTGCGAAGGATTATTGGCAAGCATGTTGGATGGTTTACCATTCAAATATATCTTGAAGTTTGAGCCTCCTTTAAGCTGAACATTATCGTCTGCATCCACTGTAATCAATGGAACTTTGCGAAGCATATCCAGCACGTTGGAAGTAGCCGACTCAGGGTCATCTTTTAGATTATAGGTCAGCTTGTCAATTTCTACTTTTACCAAAGGTGTTTGCGCTACTACGCTCACTTCGTCTAATTGAGTAGATGACTCTTCAACAATAATTTTGCCCAAGTCAACTACTTTTTCATTTGCCGATACTTTCACTTGTTTCACAAGTGTGGTTTTACCAACATATTGAAACGCAAGAAAATAATCACCAGGTTTAAGTTTTGATGAAAAAAAACCTTTTTCATCTGTAGCGAATCTATTGAGAATCTCTTTTTGATTAGCATCTTTTGAAACTGAAATTGTGGCAAAGGGAAGAAATTCATTCGGCTCTTCACCTAACAACTGCCCTTTAACTACTATATCTTGTGCATGTACAAAGGAGAATGAAATTAGAATCAATAAAAAGAATAACAGATATTTTCTCATAAAATTTGAAAGTAAAAAAATTAATCGCTAAAGATAACTACAAAGAGGTTTTGGAAAGAATCCGATAATTAAATTTACCTGTAATCAGTTGGAATTTACACTAATTTAACGTTGGGATTGTTTTTAAACATGGGAAGAGGGATAGGATAGGCGTTTGAACCTATAAATTTATTACTTTTGTCTTTAACTCGTTTTTTCAACGTTACATTTAAAACAAATTCCAACTAACCAAAATAGTATATGCTTTCAATTTTCTTATTCATACTATCCGGCGTTCTTGTGGGTTATCTTATCCGTAAAAGAACGTTTGTTAAACACGTTAGTTCAATCATAAGTGTTATTATTGTTTTATTACTATTCTTTTTAGGGGTTGCTGTGGGAGCTAATCGCCAAATTGTAGAAAGCTTTGCCAATATAGGACTCGATGCATTTGCTATTGCTTTTGCAACAACAACGGGAAGTGTTTTGTGTGCATGGTTCGTGTACAACCGATTTTTCAAAGAAAAAAAGAAAACCCCATGAAACAATCTCTGATCTATCTTTCGGTTTTTGCATTAGGTGTTTTGCTTGCTATTCCGGGCATTATTCCGGTTTATTTCATTGAGAACGATATATCGAAATGGATTCTTTTCACACTTCTTTTTTTTGTTGGAATACAAATTGGCGCAAGCCGAAATATATTGAAAGTAGTCAAATCTGTTGGATTAAAAATAATATTAGTCCCGGTGGCTACCACAATTGGAACTTTCGTCGGAGCCATTACAATAAGCTTTATACTGAATGAACGAAGTGTGACTGACTGTTTGAGCGTTGGTGCCGGTTTTGCTTATTATTCGCTTTCGAGTATAATAATTACCGAATATCGTGGAGCTGAACTTGGAACAATAGCACTCTTAGCAAACATTATTCGCGAGTTCTTTGTTTTATTGCTTGCACCCTGGATGGTGAAGTATTTTGGCAATCTGGCTCCCATTTGTGGAGGAGGTGCAACAACCATGGACACCACGTTACCCATTATCAGCAAATATTCCGGTTCGGATTTTGTGATCATAGCACTGTTCCATGGTATAATTATCGATTTTTCGGTACCCATTTGGGTTAGTTTCTTTTTGAGTTTTAAGTGAGCAGTGCTATCAGCTATCAGCTATCAGCAATCAGTTAACAGCTATCGACTTACGATCTTGTGCTCAACTAAATAAATGAACACATTCAAATAGAGATTTAATAGATTATAAATATTTTTTTCAATGAAAGCTGCTTTTTTTATTACCGCATTACTAATTTTCCTGGCTGCAAACTACTATGTTGCAGTAAGGTTTTATCAAATGATTCCGGAAAATATTTTGATGCAAATTGTTTTTATAACAATTATCTCAATTTTTATTGGTTCTTTGCTTCTCTTTTTCCCTCTCTATAAGACTCTACCATTCACTGTTAGCGCATGGTTATACAGAATAGGAACGGCTTGGTTTATTGCATTTATCTATTTTTTGCTAATCTTTGTTATTCTGGATCTATTGAAAGCATCCAACAGCATCTTTCGCTTTATAAACAAAGATCTGGTGATCTCTCTGACTCATCAGAATTATCTCTCGTTTTTCAGTATAATTGGAATAGTGGTACTGCTGCTTTTTATTGGTAACCTGAACTATCACAAAAAGAGAAGAGTGCATTTCGATATCGAAACATCTAAGCTTCCGCCCGAACAAGGGCGAATAAGAGTTGTTGGCATTAGCGATTTACATTTGGGATATACTATTGGAGCAAACGAACTGAAAGAATGGGTTCAACTCATCAATAGTGAGAATCCAGATATTGTTGTCATTGGAGGAGACTTAATCGATAATAATACCGAAATAGTTTTCGACATGAAATTAGATCAAATTCTCAAAAACATTCAAGCTCCGCTTGGAGTATATGCATGTCTGGGAAATCATGAGTATATATCGGGAAAACGTGAAAGTATCCGCTTTCATGAAATGTCGGATATACATGTTTTAAAAGACACCATTTTTAATGTCACTGATAATATTACGTTGATTGGACGAGATGATGTTTCAAATAAAAACCGAAAGCCGTTAAATGTCATTGTAAATGGAGTTAATGAGAACCGATTCAAATTACTGTTGGATCATCAGCCCTTACATTTGGAAGATGCCGAAAAAGAAAAAATAGATCTCCAATTTTCCGGTCATACACACAATGGACAAGTTTTCCCGTTTTCATTAATTGCAGAATCTATGTTTGAAAATCCACATGGAATGATTCAAAAAGGGTTAACCTCAATTTATGTTTCTTCCGGTTTAGGAATATGGGGCGGCAAGTTCAGAATTGGCACACAATCGGAATATACCGTGTTTGATATAATTCACAAACAAAACTAAAGAAGTAGTTATGACAGTATATTTTTATGCCCTGTTTGTGCACCTTTCGTTCAATGTTTACATCTTTCTAAAAGGTGTGAGACTGTTAGAAGAAAAGCGAGTTTGGCGTGCAATTTTTGCTTCGTTCTTTATACTCGAATTTGTTTTGTACTTAATCGGGCTTTATTTTCAATCAGTTTTACCGGCTAATATTGTGCGATTCCTTTGGTTGATGGGTTCAACCTGGATGGTTTTTATTTTCTATATGACATTAATGTGGTTTTTTATCGATTTAATGTTCTATTTAAACTATCGAAAGCCTTTTATGGGCAACTACCTAAGCGATAATCCGCGAACATCGGGTGCTATCTTTTTTGCTGTTACAATTTTGTCTATCGTAATTATAATGTATATGGGCAGTTATCGTTTTAGAAATCCTGTTGTAACAGAATTAGAACTAAATATCAATAAAGATGCCGGCAACCTTTCTTCGCTGCGAATTGCAGTAGTTAGCGATTTGCATTTGGGATATCTCATTAATAAAAAATACGCGAAGCGTTATGTGGATCTGATTATAGAGCAAAAGCCTGATATTGTGCTGTTTGTAGGAGATATTATTGATGCTCAGATTGCACCTATTATTGAACAAAACATGAAAGAAGATTTCCTTCGGCTCAATCCTCCTTTGGGTGTTTACTCCTGCACGGGCAATCATGAATATCGCTACGAATCGGATTATAAAATAGATTGGCTGAACAATCAGGCAAATATTAAAATGATTCGGGATTCTGCTGTGCTCATCGACAGTTCATTTTATGTGGTGGGTAGGGAAGATTGGATTATTCCAACACGCAAAAAATTGAAAACAATTCTTGAAGAGCAACAAATAGATTATTCGTTACCAATAATTGTGCTTAATCACACTCCCGATAATTTAGATGAAGAGATGGAAGCCGGTGCTGACATTGCACTTTACGGACACACGCATGACGGGCAGATTTTTCCGTTTAATATCTTCACTCGTTTAGTTTTTGAGGTATCACATGGTTATAAGAAGAAAGGAAACACACATGTGTATGTTTCTTCCGGATTGGGTTTGTCGGGACCTCAATATCGAATTGGGACGAAGTCGGAAATTGCGGTGATAGATATTACTTTTAGTAACGGTTTGGAGAATTTATAAGTATTCAATCACTTTCTCCAACTGTACACTGTTCGATCCTTTTATAAGGATGCAAGAATCGGAAAGCGGGTTTGCCTGAAGCTCTTGTATCAGTTCGCCCACATTTTCATAAATTGGAAAGTCGGTATCTATCTCTTTAAATATTTTGCCAACAAGGTATACTTTTGAAAAAGAATGAGCCACAATCAAATCAACTAATTGCTGGTGCTCTGTTTGGCTTATGCCACCCAATTCTTTCATCTCTCCAATTATTAACGCCTTGGGTGACAAGGGATAATTAACAAAATTATCCAATGCAGCTTTCATACTTGTAGGATTGGCATTGTAAGTATCAATGATCAACGTATTTCTCTCTGTTTCTTCCAATTGCGACCTGTTGTTCGTTGGCACAAATGATTCCAATGCTTCATTTATAAATTTGGAGTTAACTCCAAAGAAATTTGCGATTGTGATGGCAGCCAATGCGTTTTCAAGGTTGTAATCTCCCACCAATCGAGTTTTTACCCGATGACTATTTTCATAAAAACGCCATTCAAATTCCAAATAGGGATAGCTTGAAATAACCGAGCCTGAAACAAAAAGTGAAGGGTCATCTTTTCCGTATTCTATTTTATCAATGTTGGAGGAGAATTCTAAAAGCTCTCTTTGATTCACATTGACAAATGCTTTGCCATTGTTTTTTTCTAAAAACTGATAAAGCTCCGCTTTGGTTTTCACTACATTTTGAAAAGAACCGAAACCTTCCAGGTGAGCCTTTCCTACATTGGTTATCAAACCAAAGTTAGGCTCAGCAATCTCGCAAAGTTGCCTAATTTCGCCCGGATGATTGGCACCCATTTCCACCACCGCTATTTCGTGCTCTTTGGTTATTGACAATAATGTTAACGGCACGCCAATATGATTGTTATAGTTACCTTGTGTGTAAACTATTTTAAACTCTTTTGATAAAATAGCTGCAACCAATTCCTTAGTTGTTGTTTTACCGTTAGTTCCGGTGATTGCTATTACGGGCGTTTTGAATTGTTTTCTGTGGAAATTGGCCAGTTTTTGCAAAACTGTAAGTACATCATCCACAAGAATAATTTGCTCCGGCATTGTTTTATTTGCTTCCCATTCATCTACAATTGCATAAGAACAACCGTTTTCCAACGCTTTTTCTGCAAATTTATTACCATTGAAAGTAGGTCCTTTTAGTGCAAAAAAAAGTGAATCTTCGGGGCAAACACGTGAATCGGTTGTAACAACAGGGTGTTGTTGAAATATAGTGTAGAGTTCGGGAATTTGCATATAAGTTTTTTTTAGTTGTGAGTAAGTTAGAGGTTAGAGGTTAGAGGTTAGAAGCTGCTAATACTTGCTCCTTTCTCCTTTTCTCTTGACCCTTTTCCTTATCTCTTGTTTCGAGTTCCGGTCTCCGATTCTCGAGTTTCGAGTACCGAATCCCGAGTACCGAATCCCGGATTCCGATTTTCAAATTCCATTTATAAACCCAGCTTTTCAGCTATCGACTTTGGTAGACCTTCTTTATTAATTACCACATTTAATGTCTTGTATCTTACAAAAGCTTCCGATGCATACCACAAACCCTTGTACGGACCTGTTTCTCCCCAAGAGTTTTTCACCATATAAAATTTGTTACCCTCTTTGTCTTTTGCAATACCATAAATTTGCATTCCGTGGTCGTCCGTTGTTTCATAATTGTCGTATGCTGTTTGACGAGCTTCTTGAGTGATTATTTTTTCTTTCAGAATTTCTTTTCCAATTTTGTTACGTATTTCACCGGTTCTTTCTCCGGGAGTTAAACCCAACCAATGTGCCTGATCGCTTCCTGCATTTTCCGATGATTCCAAATCGGGAACAATAGCAATGCCACTGCGAGAAAACCCAACTTCACTCACATCAGTTGCCCAAGCAACTGTGTAGCCATTCATAAGGGCATTGTCAATGGCTTCTATAAATTCATCCAATGGTAAATTATAGGAATTTGCCCAACGCCAGTTGTCGGGAACTTCAACTGGGAACTGTGTGTAAAAATCGTGGTGAGTAAATGAACTCAGTGAAATATAGTTATCTGACTTCAATCCTAAAAATGCAGCGTAGCTTTGTGGGGTAACTGTTTGTCCGTTTTGTTGGAAATTTGAAGGAATTTCTCCGAAATAGGCATCCAAAATACCATTATACCCTTTAAGCCATGCAGGTGAAAGTGAGCGGTTCTTATTGGCAATTACAGCTTTCATATATCCGCTCAAGAGATAATCAATTTCTCCATGCTTGTGATTTTCTTCTCCATACATGAGTCCTTTGTATTCGTTTTCGGGCATCACACCATATTCATCCAATGTTTCAAAAACATCGGCAAATGAACCACCGGCGGAAAAATTGAGATTGCCATGCAAACGAGTATATTTTACAGCCTGATCTTCATAATTTCGGCGAACAATATACATTTCCGATAAGTCGTGTGTGCCTTTTCCCATTCTTAAAAGTTCTGATTCTAAAACTCCTACTCCTGCAAAGCTCCAGCAAGTGCCCGAGTTAGCCTGATTTTTAATACTTGTAATTGGATTTTCTTTTACAACCGAAAAGTTGTAAACGTCTGTTTCGTTCTGTGCCGTTATAAATAACGAAATAAAAAGCGCAGTTGTGGTTAAAATGAATTTATTCATGTCTCGACAATTAAGATTATATATGTGATTTATTTTTTTTCAAAAAAACGTTGTGTTACAAAGTTAGTTTAAATATAGAATAAAAAGATGTTTTTGTTGAGGGAATTGAATAATGGGATTAAAAATAAGAGTATCTTTAGCCATATTTTAAAAAGAATGCATCATGAAAAAATATGAGTCGCCAAAAAGAAAATCGAAAGTGAAAACATATATTCTTCTATTTCTAATTCTGGGATTGGGAGCGTTTATTTTTGTAAGATACTACTTCGTATTTGGAACCGGAGTAAAATCGGGAGAGTTGAATTACTTGGTTCACAAAGGGGTTATTTTTAAAACATACGAAGGGAAATTAATTCAAACAGGATTTCGTGCTGATAAACCGGAGGGATTTCAATCGAACCAATTTGAGTTTTCTGTAGCCGATAAAGCACTTGCCGAAAAGCTAATGCTTGCAAGTGGTAAAAATGTGCAATTGCACTACAAAGAATACTTTGCCGCCATTCCGTGGAGAGGATTCACCAAATTTATTGTCGATAGCATTATCGATATTAACGACTCTAAACCGAATGCCAACTTGCCGTATGATGTAATCCCGTAAAAGAGATTGGTTTTGCATTACGTAGGTTTTGATGCCTTATTCATCTATCTTTTTTATCCTCTTTTTTCTTACGCTTATCTTTCTTTTTCTCAAATTCGTCCTCGTCAATAAATTGTGAAGGATTAAAGTCTCGAATATTCTGATTTTCGTGACCGGCTTTGTATTTGTTTTTTTCTCTGTTCTTGGAGTTATCTTTTGTTTTCATCTTGGTTTGTGTTAGTGGCTATTCAATTGTAGAACAAATTACGGGAAAATATGTTTGAACCCCTTGCTTAATAGAAAAACAAGTGTAGTTGTAGAAATTACAAAAAACACTGTCATTTCGAACGCATGTGAGAAATCTGTTAGTACAAAGAACAAATGGATATTTCACTTCGTTTAATATGACAGAGGACAAAACTAATACCCATTGTATACGGTTATCAAATTTAAAAAAGAGTAGTTACTTTACTTATCAATTCAATAACCCTTCCCCATTTATTTAACAATTTATTCTTGATCTATTCTTGCTTTATATTCTAATATTATTTTATCTTTGTATTTAATACACTTAATTCACTCAAAACTTTACCTGTCAATAAGTTAAAATCAAGAAAAATGAAGACGAAGATTCTTGTTACACTATTTACTCTCATTAGTTTATCGCTCTCTGCGCAAGTTCAAGAGAATCGTTATGCAGAAATAACGAACCCGAAATTGATAAATATCAACAAACTGCCTCCGAGAAGTAGTTTCTTTTCGTTTACAAACGTTCAAGATGCAAAAGATGCATCGTATTCCTCAAAAGGAAGCAATGTATTGCTATTAAACGGAACTTGGAAATTCCATTTCACTAAAAACTTTAGTGAACGCCCGATGAGAGATTTTTATAATCTTCAGTTCGATGCACAATCGTGGAACGATATTCAAGTTCCCGGAAATTGGGAAGTTCAAGGTTTTGGAACTCCCATTTATGTAAATACCACGTACGAGTTCACTTCTCCCGGTCATCCTCCCTATTGGGACAAACCCAATCCTCCTTTAGTTCCGGAAGAATTTAATCCAACCGGGACCTACCGCAAAGAATTTGATATACCACAATCGTGGAACGATCAAGAAATCATTTTGAGCTCCGATGCTACAAAAGGTGTAGCCTATTTTTATCTCAATGGCGAGTTTTTAGGAATGACAAAAGATGGTAAATTGCCCGCACGATTCGATATTACAGACTTGGCTATTGTTGGTAGGAATGTTTTGTCAGTACAAATACATCGTTTCTCTGATGCAAATTACCTGGAATGTCAGGATTTTTGGCGCATAACTGGTTTTGAACGTGATGTGTATTTATATGCACGACCAAAATTACACATCGATGATTTCTTTGCACACACTCCATTAGACGAATCGTATCAGAATGGTCAATTTAAATTGGATGTAGATGTGGCAAATAACACTGGTTCTTCAGAAAACTTTTCATTGGCTTATCAACTAATAGATGCGGACGGAAACATAGTTGCAGAGGAAACTAAAAATGGTGCAAGTTCAAATAAAAGCACCATCTCTTTTACCAAAGAAATTACTAACGTAAAAAAATGGTCTGCCGAAGAACCCAATTTATACACACTCTCCTTAGAACTGAAAGATAAAAATAGAACAGTTGTTGAAGCAACTGCCATTAAAGTAGGTTTTAGAACTGTTGAAATAAAAGATAAACAATTTAAAATAAACGGGCAACCCGTTTTAGTAAAAGGTGTAAATGTGCATGAACACAATGAACAGACCGGACATTATGTTACAGAAGAGATTATGCGCAAAGATTTCGAGCTTTTCCGCAAATACAATGTGAACACAGCACGTACATCGCACTATCCACAATCCGAAATGTTTTACAAACTGGCCGATGAGTACGGAATATACGTAATTGACGAAGCCAATATTGAAAGTCACGGAATGGGATATAGCTTATCAAAAGGAGGAACATTAGGAAACGATCCTCTCTTTTTGGAAGATCACATGAATCGTACTATCGGCATGGTTGAAAGAGACAAAAATCATCCATCTGTTGTTACTTGGTCACTTGGAAACGAAGCCGGAAACGGATTCAACTTTTATGAAACTTATTTGTGGATTAAAGGAAGAGATAGTTCACGTCCTGTACAGTATGAACGTGCAGTATTAGAGTTTAATACCGATATTTTTTGCCCTATGTACGATACTCCTGATCAGATAGAAAGCTATGCGCAAAATCCAAAAGCTGATCGCCCGCTCATTCTTTGCGAATACGCCCATACAATGGGGAACAGTCTGGGTAACTTTACTGAATACTGGGATAATATCAGAAAATATCCATTACTACAAGGTGGATGCATTTGGGATTGGGTAGACCAAGGTCTTTTGGAAAAAGATGAAAATGGAACAAAATATTGGACATGGGGAGGTGACTATGGCGCGGAAGGAACTCCTTCGTCCGGAAACTTCTGTATCAATGGGGTTGTATTCCCAGATAGAACAGTAAAACCTCACACCGAAGAGATGCGAAAAGTCTATCAAAATGTGTGGTTCAAGAATTTTGATTCTACAAATGGAACAGTCGATATATACAACGAAAATTTCTTTATCGATCTAAGCCAATATGATATCTCTTACACCATTAAATCAAATGGCAAAGTATTGACATCTGGCATGATTGATGTAAACGTAGAACCGCAAGAAACAAAAACCGTTACAGTTCCTAATTTTGCAGAAGTTGCCAATACTTCGGCACAACTTAGCGTTGTTTTTGAAGTAAAACAAAAAGAAGAGACTCGCTATATACCTGCAGGCTGGGTAGTCGCTCGCGATCAATTTGTAATAAACGATTATCCTGAACTTCAATTAGCCGGCAATATGAAATCTGCTAAGTTGAAAGAAGAAAACAGTGAAGTTGTGGTAAATGGCAAAGATTTTAGAGCTGTTTTCGATAAAGCAACCGGTGTAATGACTTCTTACAAATACAAAAACGCGGAGTATGTAAATAACCAGTTCGGACTTCGCCCATTTTTCTGGCGTGCTCCCATTGATAATGATTATGGTGCAAGACTTCCAAAAAGATTGGAAGCGTGGCACACTGCCAGTTATCAAGATTTGAATGAAGAAGACATTGTAGAAGACATAACAGTTCTATCCGGTGCTGAAACAACAGCTGTCACTGCAAAATATCTGTATCCGGAGTCTAAAAGCACTTGGGAAGTGACTTATACTATTTACAACAATGGCACAATCAAAGTGGATAACACTTTTGATGCATCGAAATCTGACACCGAGTTCATTCCACGCATTGGAATGCGCATGCAACTTCCGGCTTCTGTGGTAAATGCTGAGTATTATGGACGTGGTCCATGGGGAAATTACAGCGACCGCAAAACATCTACTTTTATAGATAGATACCAATCACCTATTTCCGAAATGGTGACAAAATATGTGACACCGCAAGAAAATGCTCATCACACCGATGCGCAATGGTTGGCTCTGACACAAAAATCGGGCAGAGGTCTTCTGTTTGTTGCCGATGATAAATTTGAGTTTAATGCTTCTAACTATCTGTTGGAAACAATCTCCAATGGAGAATCGCTTCATAACGATGCTCCGGTAGGTACTGCACCTCTTAACAAGCACATCAACGCTTACAAACCATCGCAACTGGTAGATCTTTTCATCGATCACAGCATGCAAGGTCTTGGTGGAAACAACAGTTGGGGACAGTTGCCATTGGAGGAATATCTAATCAGACCGACTAAAAGCACACCAATTACTTATAGTTTTACAAT
>JAQVGF010000055.1 GCA_028696875.1 Dysgonamonadaceae bacterium | reverse complement strand
AATCTCATTACCATCAATAACTGCTTTTGTGCAAAATGAGGGAGCTTTTTTTCCAACTAATACTGACATATATTTTTAATTTTAAAATGAATACTGCTGCAAATATACATTTTTCGACTGTAATATCGTTCAGATTAGTCGTCTATGAGTGATTGAAAAAAACTATAATGAGAAAATTGCGAAAGGGAGATTCATTTTACAAGCAAATCTGTTGCACAAAAAAGTCGATATTTTTAACTTTATCTTGAAAAAACAGATAGACTAAAACCCATTGCAATTTTCATGAAGGAGAAAAACAAACCTTAAAATACTATTTTTAGGGTTAATCCATTTCATAGTGTCATAAAAATGAGTACTTTTGCATGCAATAAAACCCTAAAAAGACTACTCCTATGTCATTTATTGCAGATAGAATTATTAGTGATGGATTAACTTTCGACGATTTGTTGTTAGTTCCCGCATATTCCGAAGTACTCCCCCGGAATGTTGATTTAAGCTCCAAGTTTTCTCGAAATATTACTTTAAATACGCCCATGTTATCGGCGGCGATGGATACTGTTACCGAAACGGCGATGGCAATTGCAATTGCACGTGAAGGCGGAATGGGTGTAATCCATAAAAACATGTCTATAGAGAATCAAGCCAAACAAGTGCGCGCCGTTAAACGTGCCGAAAACGGAATGATTCTCAACCCAATTAGTACTACGCGCGACAAAAACGTTGCAGATGCACTTGCCCTCATGGCTGAATATCGCATTGGTGGAATTCCGGTGGTAGACGATGGAAACCACCTTGTGGGTATTGTAACCAATCGTGATTTACGTTTCGAAAAAAACATGACAAAACTTATTGACGATGTGATGACAAAAGAGAATGTCATTACCACAGGTCAATCTACCGATCTGGAATCAGCTGCCGAGATATTGCAAGAGCATAAAATTGAAAAACTACCGGTAGTGGACTCCAACAACAAACTCATTGGATTAATTACCTATAAAGATATAACCAATGCCATAGACAAACCATTTGCATGCAAAGACGAACAAGGTCGATTGCGTGTGGCGGCAGCTATTGGGGTGACCGGCGATTCTCTTGAACGTGCTGCAGCACTTGTTGAGGCAGGGGTCGATTCCATAATAATTGACACCGCTCACGGACATTCAAAAGGCGTGGCAGATATGTTGAAACAAGTAAAAAAAATCTATCCCGATTTGGATGTTGTAGTGGGAAACATTGCAACGGGCGAGGCTGCAAAAATGCTTGTGGAAGCAGGAGCAGACGGTGTAAAAGTGGGAATTGGACCAGGATCTATTTGTACAACACGAATTATTGCCGGTGTGGGTATGCCACAAATATCTGCCATTTATGAGGTTGCTCATGCATTAGAAGGCACAGGGGTTCCAATTATTGCCGATGGTGGTTTGCGTTATTCAGGAGATATCGTGAAAGCGTTGGCTGCCGGTGCCTCATCAGTGATGATGGGTTCGCTCTTGGCCGGAACGGAAGAATCTCCGGGTGAAACTATTATTTTTAATGGTCGTAAGTTTAAATCTTATCGTGGAATGGGCTCTTTGGCTGCTATGCAGCAAGGCTCAAAAGATCGTTATTTTCAGGATGTGGAAGACGATATTAAAAAACTTGTTCCCGAAGGGATTGAAGCTCGTGTACCCTTTAAAGGAGCTTTGCACGAAGTGATTTACCAAATGGTTGGTGGATTGCGCGCCGGAATGGGTTATTGTGGTGCCGCCACAATTAAAGATCTGCACAAAGCCAAATTTATTCGCATTAGCGCAGCCGGTTATGCCGAAGGTCATCCTCACGGTGTAATGATTACGCGCGAAGCGCCCAATTATAGTCGTGGTAGTGAATAGAAATTATTACCGAATAATCTGAACTGGTTTTCCTGTAATATCATACAGTAAAAAACGTTCTTTCATTAAAATGAGAGAACGTTTTTTTGTTTAAATAGAGTTGCTGAATAGCATTTTTGTTTACAAAAATCCTTTTTCTTGCAAAAACTACTTGGGCTCATAACTTCCCGGCACTGTACGAAAACTAATGGCCAAACGGTTCCAACCGTTGATGGCAATAATTGCCATGGTGAGCGTAATCATTTCATTTTCAGTGAAATATTCCTGAGTAGCTTGATACAATGAGTCAGGTATTTCATTTTCTGAAATCAATGTCAACGCTTCAGTCCAATCTAATGCAGCACGTTCTCTATTGGTGTAAAACGGAGTTTCTCTCCAAGCGTTCAACGCATAAATGCGTTGTTCGGTTTCACCGGCTTTGCGGGCATCTTTGGTGTGCATATCCAAACAAAAAGCACATCCGTTTATTTGTGAAGCTCTTATCTTTACCAATTCATACAAAGGTCGTTCAAGACCTGAATTTGCCACATATTTTTCGAGCTCCAAAAGTCCTTTTATTGCGTTTGGAGCAGTTTTGCTGTAATCTAATCTTGGGTTCATTGTTTTATGTTTTTTATAATTAAATCGGCTCTATTTTTATTCTTTCAAAATAAACTCGCCAGAATTGATTATTTATCAATATGATAATAACATTATTCTCATTAATATAGTTGTCAAAAAAAACATAATCTTATTTTCAAAAAATAAAAAAAATAGTGTATCTTGCATATTATTTAATTCACTGTTCATTTATCTCTCAACTAAAAATGAAGAAGAACATAACATACATATTATCCCTATTTATTTTTTTAGTATTTTCTGCCATGGCACAAAAGAATATAGATCAGACAAAGGGTTTGGAAGAATTAATCGATTTCATTGGAAACAAATATGCACCGGATAAACGAGTGGAAGTGTTTAGGATAAAAGGTAAAGTTATAGAAGAAGGAATTCTGTTAAAAGGAGAAACTACCAGCGAAGCGGCATACAGAGAATTGATTGCTAAAGCAAGTAAAATAACTTCAAACTTAAATGATTCTGTTCGTCTTTTGCCCGATAAAACTTTGGGTGATGAACATTGGGGAATTATAAACAATTCCGTGGCAGACTTACGAGCCAAACCTGCCTACAGCTCCGAAATGGTTACTCAGGTACTTCTGGGAATGCCGGTGAAAATTTTGGAGAAATCGGGAAGTTGGCGACGTGTACAAACTCCTGAAGGATATATTGGCTGGATGTCCGGCTCCTTGCAAACCCAAACTCGTGAGCAGCTGAATGATTTTTTGGCGAAGCCAAAAATTATTGTCAACAAACAGTATGCACTCTCATATTCTGAGCCCAATAAACAATCCCAACCGGTATCGGATATTGTAATTGGGAATATGCTCCCAATTGTTGAGATGCAAAAAGATTTTTTTATGATTATTTATCCCGATGGCAGAGAAGCATTTGTTCAAAAGCAAGATGCACAAAAAGCAGAAGATTGGCTAAACGAAATAAAACTTACCGGAGAAAGTATTGTAGAGACTGCAAAACAGTTGATGGGTGTGCCTTATGTTTGGGGCGGTACTTCAGCTAAAGGGTTAGATTGTAGTGGCTTTACCAAAACAGTTTATTGGCTTCACGGCATAATAATTGCGCGCGATGCCTCACAGCAAGTGAAAAATGGAATCGAAATAGATTCAACGGGCAATTTCAACAATGCACAAAAAGGCGATTTAGTCTTTTTCGGAGAAAAAGCGACGGAAGAAAACCCAAAAGAACGTGTTGTTCATGTGGGAATTTATATGGGTAACAAAGAATTTATACATGCATCGGATTATATTCATATCAATAGTTTCGATCCGGAAAGTCCTATTTATGATGAGTATAATACAAAGCGCTATTTAAGAACCAAGCGACTGATTGGCTCTGAAAATACTCCAGGAATTGAATCCGTTCAACACCATCCTTTTTATCAACCTCAATAATATAATTCATCTCAATGAAGACAAACCGGCGAAATTTTATTAAAACATCTGCTATAGCGGCTGCATCATTAGCAATTCCATCAACAACAATAAAAGGAATAGAAAAATTAAATCAAACCAAACCATTCGGAAAAATGAAACTTAGCTGGATTCCTTACGACTTACAATTGAAACATGTTTTCACTATTTCCGGTTTTTCCAGAAAAACCACACCGGTGGTGTTAACCAAAATAGAATATGACGGCTTAGTTGGATATGGCGAAGCGTCACTCCCACCCTATTTGGGAGAAACGCAAGCATCTGTGATAGAATTTTTGAAAAAAATTGATTTGTCCCCATTTTCCGACCCTTCACATTTGGAGGAGATATTGTATTACGTAGATCATATTGCAGAAAACAACACTGCTGCCAAAGCATCTGTGGATATTGCATTGCACGATCTAATGGGGAAAATGATTGGTGCACCTTGGCACAAAATATGGGGATTGGATAAATATGCTGTTCCGGATACTACTTTCACTATTGGTATTGACACTGATGAGGCAGTACGCGAAAAAACGCGCGAAGTATTGGGAGATTTTAATATATTGAAAATTAAAGTAGGCGGCGAACATGATAAACGTATGATTGAAGCGATTCGCTCCGTTACGGATTTGCCGATGGCTGTTGACGTAAATCAAGGATGGACAGACAAACACGAAGCTTTAGATATGATCCATTGGTTGAAAGAGAAAAACATTGTGATGGTGGAACAACCAATGCCAAAATATGATTTCGATAATATTGCTTGGCTCACAGAACGTAGTCCACTACCCATTTTTGCGGATGAGTCGCTACAGCGACTGCGCGATGTGGAGAAAATGAAAGGCGTTTTCTCAGGAATCAACATAAAACTTATGAAATGTACCGGTATGCGTGAAGCATGGAAAATGCGTAACTTAGCGGAAGCATTGGGAATGAAAGTGATGATTGGATGCATGACGGAAACATCGTGTGCAATCTCTGCCGCTTCGCAACTTTCTGCAGGATTAGATTTTGCCGACCTTGACGGCGCACTGCTAATTGCAAATGATTGTTTTACTGGTGCAAAACTTGAAAAAGGAAAAATAATAGCATCTGATTTACCGGGTATTGGAGTGGAACCGACACAAAAGCTAAGTTTTGGCACGTAAGCTTATATATTTTGCAGCCCAATAACTAAGATGCATAGAAGATTATTGAACAATATTTAAAGAGAGAATGATTTCGAAGTCCCGTCTTTTAAAGCTATTTTAAATGACTTTAAATTGTATCCGGATCATCAGCATCTATATTGCCAGACCATAAAAATTTATTGGTCTCTTTTATAAGAACTTTAGAAAGCAACAACAGTGCAATTAAGTTAGGAATTGCCATTAGAGCATTCATACTGTCAGCAATATTCCATACAAGAGATAGATTCAATATAGCACCCGCAAAAGTAGCCGCTATCCACATCAATCTGTAATAAATAATAACCTTTTTTCCTCCCAAGTATTCAACTGCTTTTTCTCCATAGTAAGACCATCCCAGAATAGTGGAAAAGGCAAATGTTGCAATACCTACAGAAAGAATAATTGATCCTACATACGGAATTTTATCAAAAGCGGCTTTTGTAAGTGCACCTCCTTGGGTGTGATCTATATCGGGGTGAGCAATTATAGAACTTACAAGCACCAATCCTGTAAGAGCACAAATAACAACTGTATCCCAAAAAGTGCCCGATGATGAAACCAGTGCCTGTCGAACCGGATTTCTGGTTTGTGCTGCTGCAGCAACAATTGGTGCCGACCCCAATCCCGATTCGTTTGAGAAAAGTCCACGGGCAATACCAAATCGAGCAGCCATCATAACTGTAGTTCCAACAAATCCGCCTCCGGCAGCTCTGGGAGAAAATGCAGAATTAAATATTAAAGCGAATGATTCTTTTAAATAAGAAGAATTAAAGTATAGTATAACCAAACATCCCAGTACATAAAATATAGCCATGAAAGGGACCAGCGTACCGCACACTCTTGCTATTCCTTTAATTCCAAAAAGAATAACCATTGCAGTGGCAATACTTACAACAATACCTGTTGTGAAAGGAGATATAGAGTAGGTTTCATTAAGCAAGAGTGCAATGGCGTTTGATTGTACAGTGTTGCCTATACCAAAAGCAGCAACGGCAGTAAAAACACAAAATAAAACTGCCAGCCATTTCATTTTCAGCCCCGTTTCTAATGCGAACATAGGACCTCCAATCATAGTTCCATCTTCCGTTTTTACTCTATACTTAATTGCTAACAAACCTTCAGAATATTTAGTAGCAATTCCCAAAACACCGGTAATCCAACACCAAAACACAGCACCCGGACCTCCCAGAGCAACTGCAGTAGCTACGCCAATAATATTCCCGGTGCCTATTGTAGCTGCCAAGGATGTTGCCAAAGCACCAAATTGAGTAACATCGCCACTTCCTGTCTTGTCTTTTGCAACCGACAATCTTATGGCTGTGAAAATTTTTCTTTGGGGAAACTTTAAGATTATTGTCAAATACGAGTGCGTTCCAAGCAACAAAGCAATCATAGGCCAGCCCCACAAAAAAGAACTCACTTGTTCTACAATAACAGATAATTTCTCCATAGTTGAAGTATCAGTAAAAAAACTTTACAAAGATAAAAAAAACAAGTGAGTCTCAAAAAAGGTAAAGAAATTAAGTTCTCTTCTTTAAATGACTCTTCTAAGAATATCTGTAAATCAACAAACAGATGAATCTATTCTTGTTATGCTTCAATTGTAACTCTCTTACTGATATAATGTAGAAAAGAACAATGAATATCTACACATCCTTAGCCTCAATCAGTATACCTCCAGCTTTATACATTTCCTGCAAAGCTTTTTTGCCATCTCCTTCTTTCAAATTCACTGCTGCTATGGCATCAGTTACAACATAGGTATGGAATCCAAGTTTAAGGGCATCTAATGCCGATGCGCGTACACAATAATCCGTTGCCAGTCCCACTACATATAAAGAACCCACATCTTGTTCTTTCAAATAATCCTCGAGGGATATATTGGTTGCATCAAATGCTGAATATCCGGGATTGTCATCTCTCGTTCCTTTAAGCACCTTTTGATCAATTTTTTGTTTGTTCAATTTAGGATTTAGTTCAGATCCTTTCGTGTCGGCAACACAATGCACCGGCCAATCCTCAAAATGAGTAGAACCTTCGGGATGCCAATCTTGCGTTGTAATCACAACATCCACTTTGTCCATTAATTCATTTATTACAGGTACAATATCATTACCCTCTTTTATGGCCAGTGATCCACCGGGACAAAAATCGTTTTGAACATCTACTATTAGTAAAGCTTTTTTTGTTTTCATGTCTATTCTATATTTTTTGATTCAAATTCTGATTATAAATTTAATCATCTCTCTACAATATAACAAATAATCTGATGAGAGGTTGTATTTTTTATGTCACCCGTATCTTTGAGTCAACTGAAACACTCAATTAATGAAAAAAATCACTATATGTAGTGATTGATGGGCATTGAATTTAGTCCTTACTTTGTGGTATATAAAAAAATAACCATTTTATAATACAATTAACGGAAATGAAAAAGCTCTTTCTATTATTTACATTTTTATTAAATGTTGGTTTAATTTTCTCGACTAATTACTACCCAATTGGTGATGAGAATAAAGACCAAGATACTATTAAAATACTTAACCTGGAAGAAATAATTGTAACCGGTTCAGTGAAAGAAACTAATGAACTGAAACGTATGCCAACTGCAATTTCTATACTTTCTCCGAAAGTACTTGAAAGCCGTCAGGTGGAATCCTTGACCTCTTTGAGCGGTGTGGTTCCAAACTTTTTTGTACCAAATTATGGATCCAAAGTTTCAACGCCGATATACATCCGTGGAGTAGGCGCTCGATTAGGAGCTCAAACCGTAAGTCTTTACGTAGATAATGTTCCCTATTTCAATCCTTCAGCTTTCGATTTTGAGTTCCAAGATATTCAGCGCATAGAAGTATTGCGCGGAGCGCAAGGAACACTTTACGGTCGAAATGCCATTGGAGGAATAGTGAATATTTATACACTCTCACCGCTAACTTACCAAGGCACTACCCTTTCAGTGGGTGGTGGGAATTATGGTGAGATGTCTGCAAAGATGTCTAATTACAGCAAGTTTAGCGAAAACTTTGGTACATCCTTAGCCGCTTATTACAAAAAGGGTGACGGTTATTTTGAAAACAAATATACCGGTAAAAAAACCGATGATTACGAAAATGCTGGAGGACGTCTAAAATTTGAGTGGGACGCAAACGATGCATTAAAAACTACGCTTTTTAGCAACTACGATTACGTATCGCAAGGAGCTTTCCCATATATGCACCAAGACTCTTCTGCTGTTAATTTCAACGAACCCTCGTCGTATGAACGCCATCTGTTTTCACAAGGGCTCTCATTACGCTATCAAGGTCAAGGATTTGTAGTTAATTCCACTACCGGTTATCAATATTTGAACGACGATATGCGTATGGATCAAGATTACTCTCCTCTTTCCATCTTTTCTATTCAGCAAGAACAAAATCAACACTCGTTGAGTCAGGAAATAACGTTTAAATCGGATAAAAAACGACGCTACAATTGGGTCATAGGAGCTTTCGGTTTTTACGATTATCGAAAAGTGACAACGCCTGTTGTGATTGAAAAAGATGGTATGGCGTTGTTGCAAAATCAACTCGACAAAGTCTTTAAAGGAATACCGAATATGCCGGATATCAAATATGCAAACTCATCTATTGATTTGCCCGGAGTTTATCGTAAACCATCTAAAGGAGTTGCACTTTTTGAACAATCATCAATAAATGATTTGTTTAATACGAAAGGTTTATCCTTAACTTTCGGAATTAGATTGGATTATGAACACACCTCTATTGATTATTTTACCGAAACACAAGGAGTAACCGTAAACCTGACACCCAGACCGGGAATGCCTCCTATCCCAGTAGAAAGTGACACCGTAATGCAGGGAAGTTTTTCGAAAGATTTCTGGGAAGTATTGCCTAAACTGGCATTACAATATGAAATCAGACCCGATGCTTTTGTTTACGCGTCTGTATCGAAAGCATATAAAACAGGTGGATATAATGAGCAATCATTTTCTAAACTGTTGCAAAATGCGATGCAGGAAGCTCTAAAAAATAAACTAATGGCAGGGATGCCCGGTGGAGGAAGACCGGGAGGAGATACGCCTGCTCCACCTGCCTCTGTGGATACAGACAAACCTACTGAACCAACATTGGAAGAACAATTATCCTATGATCCGGAAGTAAGTTGGACGTATGAATTTGGAGGTAGGATGGGCTTTTTGGACAATAAATTTAGCACCTCTTTTGCCTTGTTTGTTATGGATGTTGACAATATTCAAGTAATCCAATTGGCTGATCAAGGGCAATCAGGGCGCATCATATCCAATGCCGGAAAATCTTCGAGTAAAGGGGCTGAGCTAAGCTTAACCTATTCTCCCTCAAATGCATTTTCGTTTTTCACGGAATACGGATTTGTAAATGCTGAATTTAAAAACTATTCAACCGTTGACAAAAATGGTGAACCCGTTGATTATTCAGAAAACAAGATCCCATTTGCACCTCGTCATACATTGAGTCTGGGTGGCAGCTTTCGCCATTCGTTTAATAGCTCGTTTATAGACCGTATTCTTGCCAACGTGCAGTACACAGGCGCCGGAAAAATTTATTGGACTGATGCAAACAATGCATACCAACCGTTTTACGGACTAACCAACGCAAGTATTGCGGTAGAAAAAGGTGCGTTTGGCTTGGAATTGTGGGGCAAAAATATTTTCGATACATCCTACAATGCGTTCTATTTTGAAGCTGCAGATTTATCGGGAAAAGAAAATCCGTATGTTCAAAAGGGTTACCCGACGAGAGTAGGAGCAACGTTGAAGTATACGATTGATTATTGATGTTTGAAGAATTTGTTTTTTCGTGATTTCGTTTTTTTGTTGTTTTGAAAAGGGTTGCTTGATGGGGCTGGAGGAATAGTGGTCAATGGGAAAAAAGATAATAAGGCTGATTTATTGAGAGTATATGCAGTTTACTAAGGGTTTGTAATGAAATAAGTTGACTGTTTGAAACGAAGCTATTTTATTCGTTAACGACTTGAAAATTCTGGGAATAGCGGGTTATTTAATGAATTTTCAAGGAAGTTAGAGGACAAAAGAGCGAGTTTAAAGCGTCAAGTTATTTCGGCACAATCCCTAAGGTTACTCCAAGATTTAAAATACTCTTCGAAATTCTTATGTGCTACGTTTTTTCTATTGCAACAATTTCAAGAAACCTTATTTTCTTTTTCACTCACCAAATATATAACTAAGTATAACTATCTGTACATCAGTAGTCTACATTCATAAGTTATTCCTTTTGATGTTCGGTAGAATACCGTGTTGAACTTATAATCATAAATTCCAAATAACGGGCAGACACGCAGATCCGCCCCTCCAACTGCATTTTGCATTTTTTATCATCATGTGCGTACACACAGGGAAGCTCCAATGTGTGCGCCTTCACCTTGGCTCAAACTTGTTCCATTATCTGTCATATTATGCACATGTGGACTTGAGCCGCAATGTGCTTTCAGAAAATACCTATCCCAAGAATGTCAATTCTCGGGATATTTTGTTAATTTCGCATTCAACTAAAAATTTAAAAGATATGTACAATTGGTTTGAATGTAAAGTTCGTTATGAGAAAATGCTTGAATCGGGAATTCAGAAAATGGTGACAGAGCCTTATTTGGTTGACGCATGGTCGTTTACTGAAGCTGAAGCACGCATTACTAAAGAAATTAGGCCCTTTATGTCGGGTGAATTCACGATTTCGGATATTAAACGTGTGAAATATTCTGAATCATTTTTCAATGAAAGTGGAGATCGATATTATAAAATGAGACTTTATTTCATTACCTTAGATGAAAAGAGCGGAACAGAGAAAAAATCAGCTACCAACATGCTGGTACAAGCATCCACATTAAAAGAAGCAGTACTAATAATAGAATCGGAGATGGAAAAATCTATGATTGATTACACCATTGCAAGTGCAACTGAAACGGCAATTATGGATGTTTATACCTATTCTGCAGAGGAAGAAAAAAAGAAGGAATCAGCATAATGAATGTTCAGAAAAATATACAAGAAATTAAAGAAAATATTCCCGCAAATGTGCGTTTAATTGCGGTTTCAAAATTTCATGACAACTATGAAATATTAAAAGCCTATGAGGCTGGTCACAAGATTTTTGGAGAAAGTCGGGTTCAAGAACTTATTAAGAAACAACCCGACTTACCAAAAGATATAGAATGGCACTTTGTAGGAAGATTGCAACGTAACAAAGTAAAATTTATCGTTCCCTTTGTTGAATGCATTCATAGCGTAGATTCTAAAAGATTACTACTTCAAATAGAGAGACAAGCTGCTGCAGTTGATCGTATAATTCCCTGCTTATTGCAAATTCATATTGCTGAAGAAGATACTAAAACAGGATTTTCGGAGGCTGAGTGTTGGGATTTTCTTTCTCAAGGAAAGTGGAAAGAATACAAACACGTACAAATTTCAGGTTTAATGGGCATGGCAACCTATACAGATAAAGAAGAAAAAGTACGCGGTGAATTCAAAAAACTTCGCACTTTCTTCGATAAAGTAAAAGGACATTTTTTTGCAAACACTCCATACTTTAAAGAACTATCCATGGGGATGTCTTCAGACTACGAAATAGCTGTTGAAGAAGGCTGCACACTTATAAGAGTAGGGACAAAGATATTTGGTGAAAGAGAATAGACTTAATTACGAAAAGTTTATCTATTTTTGTATAAATACTCAACCAAAAAAAGAATAGCTACAATGATTAATTTATCAACAGAATATGCAGGCTTGAAACTCCGCAATCCTTTGATTGCTGCAAGCAGTGGATTGACTAACTCGTTGCACAAAATAAAACAGCTTGAAAAAGCAGGTGTGGCAGCCATTG